>JAGLJD010000077.1 GCA_023142625.1 Candidatus Parcubacteria bacterium
GGAGCGAAGCAATCTCATTACTAAGCGAAAAAATCTGTAATTACAGTTCTTTCTGATTAAGTAAAGGGATTACTTCGTCGCGCCTCATTCGCTATGCTCTTTCAGCTCCTCGCAAAGACATTATAATTGGAAATTTAAAATTTTTGTTTATCTCTTCATCCTCTCTCTCAGCCTCCTATCAATATCTCTCTTTTTTATAATCTCGCGTTTTTCGTATTTTCTTTTTCCGCGAACCAAGGCGATTTCAACTTTTATCAAATTACGGTTAGTATATACTAAAATTGGGACGATTGTCAAGCCCTGCGACTCAATTTTGCCGCGCAAATGATCTATCTGCTTCCTGTTTAACAGCAATTTTCGCTTTTGGTCAGGATTGTAAAACTTCTGCCGCGCCGCTGCCGGCTTGTATCTGCTGATATGCGCGCTGAATAAAAACGGCTCGTCTTCTATAAAAGAGACATGGCTCCCTTTTAAATTTATCCGCCCAGCTTTTGCTGATTTTACTTCAGCGCCAGACAAAACTACCCCTGCTTCAATCTTTTCTAAAATCTCATAATCGTACAGCGCTTTTCTGTTTTTTGCTAAAATAGGCATAGTTATATCGGCGCTGGCAATTCCGCGCCTTTCTTAATCTTTTTTTTAATAGTTCCGTCGCCCACAATCATCTTGTCGTTATCAATTAAGACTACTTGATCGCGATGGATAATCAATTTATTATCAAACAGATCTTTTATTAAACTTGCCTTAACATAATATTTAATAATAGAGTGAAAATCAACATCAAATTCAAAATCATAAACTTTTCCAAGATGCTCTCCTGATTCAGTCTGAACTGCCATCCCTATAATTTTTTTTCCTTGAATTATCGGCATAAATTTATTTGCTTCTTTTTTTCATTATTATAAAAAAAATAAAAACCGCGCTTAAGGCAATTGCTAATTTTGATAAAAAAACAAACATTGGCTTATCCCAAAAAGAAACATTTTCTGAACTTTTAATATAATCAATTGCCGCGCTTTTAATAAATTCATTTTCCAACTTTAACCGCTCGTTATCATCTATTTTTTTATTTTGATTATTATTAACAACGGCTGCTTTTTTATTTAATTTTTCTATCGGCGAATCGCAGTTGTTTATCAAGCAATTTTCAACTAATTGGCGGATATGATTATCCATAGATCCAGCATATCCGGCAAAACCGTCATTGCCTATGAAAAACGCCGGAACGCCGCGAATGTCTCCATCGTAAACATCGCTTAACGCGGCAAACAATTTTCTGTTGTCCTCGTTATTATAAATTTCATACGATTTAATATTCAAATTCGGATATTCCATTTTCAACTTTTCTAGAAAGGGCTTTGCGTTAGAACAATACGAACATCCGTCTCCCCAAAAAAAATACATATCAACTTTATTCGTAGCTATCGCCTGAAAGGAAAAAATAAATATAAAGGCAAACAATATTATTGATAAAAATTTATTTAATTTTTTTATACGCATATTTTTATTCTACTAAACTTTAACTTCTGTCTTTGCGAGGAGCTGAATGAGTGAAACGAATGAGGTGCGACGAAACAATCTCATTACTAAAAGAATAAAACTATAATTACAGATTTTTTCGTTCAGTAATGAGATTGCTTCGTCATTTCGTTCCGCTATCGCTCCACTTCATTCCTCGCAAAAACAATAATTTTTTTATTTTTTTTATTTTAAAAATCAAATGCAATGTCCTATTACTTAAAATTATAAACTATTTTGCATATATGTCAAAATTTGCTACACTACAAAACAATAATAAAACAATTATGGCTGAAAACAAAAAAATTGAATTGCTGGCGCCAGCCGGAAATATCGCTAAAGCAGAATACGCTTTGGCTTTTGGCGCTGACGCGCTCTATTTAGGAATTCCAGATTTTTCATTAAGAGTTCGAATTAATGAATTCACTAAAAGCGATGTTAATAAAATAATTAAATACGCTCGCTCGCGAAATAAAAAAGTCTACATAACTCTTAATATTTACGCGCGCAACAGGCATTTAAAAAGTATTCCCGCGCATTTAAATCAATTAAGCAAGATTAAGCCGGACGGAATTATAATTTCAGATCCGGGAGTTTTAGAATTGGCAAAAAAATATTGCCCGAAAATACCCATGCATTTAAGCGTTCAAGCAAATTGCGCGAATTGGCAAGCGGCAAAATTCTGGCTGCAGCAAGGAGTAAAAAGAATAATCTTAACGCGAGAACTGTCTCTGCCTGAAATAACTGAGATTCATAAAAAGGTTCCTCAAATGGAGTTAGAATATTTTGTGCACGGCGCAATCTGTATGAGTTATTCAGGCAGATGCTTGCTAAGTTCGTATCTGACAGGAAGAGATGCCAACCTTGGCGACTGCGCCCAGCCATGCCGCTGGCAATACAGATATTTTTTAGAAGAACAGCAAAGGAAAGGCGAATTTTTTCCTATTGAAGAAGACGGAAACGGAACTTACATTTTGAATTCTAAAGATTTATGCCTTGTTAAATATTTAGGCGATCTGAAAAAAGCCGGGGTTTCGTCTTTTAAAATAGAAGGTCGCGCGAAAAGCGTTTTTTATATCTCGATGGTATGCAAAATTTATCGTGAAGCAATGGATTTAAAATCCAATAAAAACAAAAAAAGGGAATTAAACAAATTATACGCAGAACTGCAAACTCTGACTCATCGCGATTATACCGCAGGATTTCTTTTAGACAGCGATGAAGTGAAACAAAAATACGACGCAACTCATAAAATTTCAAATTATCAATTTGTCGGCGAGATTGCAAGAAAAGCAAAAAACGGAATTCATATAAAAATTCATAACGCAATTTTTGCCGGAGATATAATAGAATTTATCCAGCCAAACGCTGAAAACTTTAAATTAAAGTTGAACACATTTTTTGATCAGGACGGCAAAGAGATTTCAGAAGCGCACGGCGGGCAAGGAAAAACTATTTTTATTAAAACAAAAAAAGACATTGAAAAAATGTCCATCGCGCGAAAAAAAATATGAATTGGATTAAAAAATACAAATTAAAATATCTTGCTGTTTTTTTTATTGCGTTTGCTTTTTTTGCTTTTTTGCAAAGCGCGCCTGTTATGCCCGATCCAGACGGATTTTACCATGCTAAAACAGCGCTGCTTATCAGCGATCGCGGAATACTGCAAGACTTCCCTTTTCTGCAATTCACGACTTTAAAATATAATTATATTGATCATCATCTTCTTTATCATCTGATTTTAGTTCCGTTTGTTAAATTTTTTAATCCGCTGGTCGGCGTAAAATTAGCACAGAGCATTCTTGCCGCGATTTTTATAACTGTTTTTTACTGGTTTTTAAAAAAAGAAAAAGTTAAATTACCGCTGCTTTGGACTATTATTTTAATGGCAAATTCCCCCTTTATTTTCCGCGCCTCTTTAGTTAAGGCTAACGCTTTTTCGCTTATTATTCTGTTTATCGGACTATACGCTATTTTTTATCGCAAATACTGGCTCTTGCTTATAATCAGTTATTTATATGTGCTGTCTTACGGCGGCTGGCCGCTTATTTTAACCTGCGCCCTGATTTTTATAATTTCTGACTGGCTGTTTCAAAAAATAGAACTAAAAACAGCCTGGAAAAAATTAAAAATAAATCTATTGCGAATTAATAGAAAAGGGTCAAATATAAAACTGCTCTTTTCCTGCTCCGTCGGACTGTTTCTCGGTTTAGTTATTAATCCCTATTTTCCTAAAAATCTAAAATTTTACTGGGAGCAAATTATCCAAATAGGGATTATAAACTATCAAGACAAAATCGGGGTTGGCGGCGAATGGTATCCTTACGAGCCACTGGAACTTCTGGCAAGTTCAGGGCTTGCCGCTATTTTTTTTCTTATCGCCGCTGTTATATTTTTTATCTCGCTTAAAAAACAGAACGAAAAAAGTTTGTCCTTGCTGATTATAACTCTATTTTTTTTAGTTATCACATTAAAATCAAGAAGGTATATTGAATATTTAATCCCTTTCGCTGTCGCCTTTTCCGCCATAGCCACCACTCGCGGATTGAACAGCAGAAACGCAAAAGAGTTCTGTTTTTTGCTGCGAAACTTTTATTACAAAAAAACAAAATGCGCGATTGCTGTAATAATTTTTTTTATTTCCGCTGGCACTTTTTTAATAATAAGGGATGTTTATAAAACCAAACAAGAACTCTCTATCGGATCTGATTTGAATCTGTATAAAAACGCTTCTGAATTTATTAAAAAAAATTCCAGCAGCGGAGACATTGTTTTTCACGCGGATTGGGACGACTTCCCCGCCCTATTCTACCATAACAGCAAAAACTATTATTTGGTCGGGCTTGACCCGACTTTTATGTATAATTACGATGCTGATTTATATGAGGAGTGGGTTAAAATTACCACAGGAGAGGACGGAGAAAATTTATACAATAAAATAACAAAAAATTTCAGCGCTAAATTTATTTTTTTGGACAACGAACATTCGGCTTTAAATAATCATCTATTTATCAATCCTAATTTTCAATTGGCGTATTCTGACGATGAAGCAAAGGTTTATAAAATCAGATAAAATTAAAATTTGACAATTATGCTATTTTTTAGTAGACTAAAATCATAAAAAATATAATTATGCTGCAAATAATTTTTAGCGATCATGCAATTTTTCAAATGCGAATACGAAATATCCCGAAAGAATTAGTCGTTGCAACCGTTAGTTTTCCTGATAAAATCATATTGCAAACAGACAGGCGCTTTAAGGCGATTAAACTATATAAAAATAGAGGCAAAAAATATTTAAGCGTTGTTATTTATCAAAAAATAAAGATGGATAAAAAAATTATTACGGTGTTTATAACTTCAAAAATTAACAAATATTTATTATGAAATTTCATTTTGACAAAAAAGAGGACGCTTTTTATATCCGTTTTAACGACTGCGCTTACGCTGAAAGCGACGAAGTGAGCGAAGGCGTGATTTTTGATTATAATTCTTACGGCAAGATTATCGGGATTGAAATTCTTAACGCTTCTAAAAAATTGCCGCAAAAATTCAAGACTGAAATAACTAAAAAAAAATTCGCTGCAAACTTTTGTTGAATTTCTATTATTAAAAACAGTTTGTTATTAAAAAGCCGCCTATTTGTATAGGCGGCTTTTAATTTTTATTTAACAACTTTTTTGTAAAAATTTTTAATTAAAGAGGTTGGATAAATTGCGAAACGAATTTTAAAAACTTCGTTTCGCAATTTATTTTTTTTATTATTCTACTCGTTTAGGCAATCCAAAACGGTTTGGATTGCCTCTTTTTCATTATTAACAAAAAAGAAATCCTGATTACTGCTAATATCAATAATGAAATCAATTATTCCTCTATTAACAGCAGAAGAAAGAATAATTACCTTTGAATTTTTCAATATCTGAGTCACCCGTTCTTCCGAAATTTTGATATTTATAACTACAATGTCAAAATTGATTTCTTTAAAAAAATCGTCAGCACCGGCAAAACTTGACGCCCAGTAATTATCTAACCGTGTCTCATATAATAATTCTATCGTAATTTGCAATTGGTCCTCAATAACTAAAATTTTTTTCATTTTTTTCTCCCCCTTTTTAAGTGTTGTAAAAAAATTTCTACAAAAAATTGTCAAAGTTCAAATGTTAAAATCCAACTGTCTTTGCGAGGAGGCGATAGCCGACGAAGCAATCTCATTACTGAGCGGACAAATCTATAATTATAGTTTCGCTCTCTTAGTAATGAGATTGCTTCGTCATT
>JAGLJD010000078.1 GCA_023142625.1 Candidatus Parcubacteria bacterium
TCCACTTCATTCCTCGCAAAGACAGTGTGGGGAAACATTCCTCGTAAAAAAAGACAGTGCAGGGAAACTCCTCCTCCAATACCTTCTTTTCCTTAATTCTTTTTAATATTGCAGTATGGCATAAATTAAAAATATGTCAATGGATTTAAAAAAATCTCTATTAAATTTTTTTAATTTCTGCTATAATGCCTGTATGTTTATTAAAAATAAAAAAATGAAATTTCAAAAACAGCGGGGATTTACCTTGATAGAATCCTTAATAACTATCGTGGTGGTCGCCATACTATTTTTCGGAGTCTATAATCTTATAATCTATTCCATAAAAATCACTAACGAAAACAAATTTCGCGCCGCCGCCGCTATTATCGCGAACCAAAAAATAGAAAGGGTTCGCAATCTGCCGTACGATGATGTCGGAACATTAACTGGAATGGTTAACGGCGTAATTCCAGACGATGAAACTATCACTCAGGGAGGAAGCGTTTTTGCGGTTAACACTTTGGTTAAATACGAAGACGATCCGTTTGACGGCGTTGCCAGCACTACTGACACAATTCCGACCGACTATAAATCAGCAAGTGTTAAAGTTAGTTGGAACGGTCCGTTCGGACAAAAAAATATTATCATTTCCACGATAGTCGCGCCTAAGGGAATTGAGACTAGCGCTGGCGGCGGAACTTTAGTGATTAGCGTTTTTAACGCTAACGGACTGCCTGTAAATTTAGCCGAAGTGCATATAGAAAATCAAGATTTAGCTCCGACAATTGATTTTACGGCGCAAAGCAATGATCAAGGCGAACTAATTTTTTACGGCGCGCCGATCTCAAATGAAGGATATGAAATAACTGTCACAAAAACAGGACACAGCACAAGTTCCACAACTCCGAGAACAGCGGAAAATCCAAATCCGACTAAGCCGAACGCCACTATTATAGAAGGGCAAAAAACCGAAATAAGTTTTGCTATTGACCTGTTAAGCGACTTAACCATTAGAACTATTACCGCGAATCTTCCTCAAAACTGGCGGCTAAGTTCAGATAGTTCAGAAGAAAGACAAACCAACGCGCGCATTGCTATTGATAATTCAGGGTCTATTTATGTTGTCTGGCAAGACTATCGCCAAACTTCCGCTTCTAAAATATACGCGCAAAAATATGATTCAAACGGCTACGCGCAATGGCCTAGCGCAGCATCTCCGGACGATATCGTAATAGCAACCGCCAATAATACCGTCCTGCCAGATATCTTGACTGATAATTCCGGAAATCTGTATGTCGGGTGGCATGACGGATCAACGGGAAACCAAGAAGCTTATATTGTTAAACTGGATTCGTCGGACGGCTCTGATTTATGGGGTGCCGAAAAAAAAATAAATACTTTAGCAGATGCCGCAGACCAGTCGCATATAAGAATAGCGCTGGCGGAAAACGCCGGCAGCGCCACCACTAGCGCTGTCTGGCAAGACAACCGCGGCGGCGACCTTGATGTATATCTGCAAATATTAAGCCCAAGCGGAGAGATTCAATTTAACCCTGAAATTAGAATAAACGCTAATCCCGCGTCTGACGGATCAGATCAATATGAGCCTGTTATAACTATTGACTCATCGCATAATAATTATATTATTTGGACTGACAGGAGGGACGGGGACTTTAATGTTTATGGAGCAAAATATTCTGTTGCTGCTGTTTTACAATGGGAAAATCTTATCAATACAGACACCGGAACTTCAGACCAATTAAATCCTGATATAGCTATTGACTCTAATGATAATATCTACATTGTCTGGACAGACGAGAGGAACGGCGACCAAGATATATATGCGCAAAAATACGATACAGGCGGAAACGCTCTTTGGATCGAGGATCTGAAAATAAACATT
>JAGLJD010000079.1 GCA_023142625.1 Candidatus Parcubacteria bacterium
TATTTAAAATTCTAAAAATATGTTCAGGATCAATCCTCTCTAAATCGTCTAAAATTAAAACGCTTTGCTTTTTATTTTTTAAATCTATAATTTTATTTTTTAAAATCTGACTTAAACAATCTGTTTCAGTATTATTTTCTTTTAAGAATTGTTCAATTATTCTACTATCTCCTTTTTTAAATTCTTGAAATTTTTTATCAAATTCCAATGTAGTTTTTAATGGTTTCCCAAGAATTTTTCCTATTTGAGGAATTGGGTTAATTATCTGTGATACAGTATTTTTTAAAAAAGAATTCATATTAAAATCTTTTTTTATATACTCAATCATTCCAATATCTTTATTGTTATCATTTTTGAAAATATCTTTATCTTTTTTCACTAACTCAACTAAAATATCATATTTCAAAAATTCAATAATATTTTCATTTAAAGTAATTTGATAATTAACTGGAAATAAATGAAATACCTCATATTCGTCTTTTTTATTTTCAAAAAATTCATTCAAAAAATATGTTTTTCCAATTCCAAATTTTCCAGAAAACAAAATCCGATTATTATTTTTTATTTCTAAATGTTCTTCAAATTTTGGAAATAATTTGTCAATTTCAATTTTAAATTCTGTCTCTATTGTTTTTTTGTTACTCATATATTTTAATTTTATTTAAAACTTATCTCCAAAAACTCAACCTATTCTCCTTCCAACACTTCTCAAAAGCAAGAGCGATATCGTCCATGTCGTGTTTTTGTTTTAAATGATTATATGTAAGATATATTAGCAAATTTTTTCTCCCTGCCAAATGAAACAAAAAATTCAGCCCTTAATAAATCTGGCGGAAAAAATCGTCAAATCATATTTCCCGCTTGATTTTATAAATTTTGATAGATTCATATTTTTTGTTAATAATTTTGGTTTAATAAACAAAAATAACTGCTATGATAAATTAGCGCTTCCTTTTTAAAAAATAATATTAATAAATTACCCGCCAGCAAATTGACGGGTAGTTTTTGTAATTAAAAATATTTGAATTGCATAATAAATTTTATTATCATAACAAAATTTTATATCTATTTTACTCCCATTGCAACTCGTCAACCAGCCATTTTTCATTAACATAAAGCATTTTTATCCTTGCGCTCTGATATTTCGTTTTGCTAATCGGATTATCCCTGCCCTTAGTCTCAACTTTTTGGCAAGGGACGACAACTTCAACATCCTGCTTCTTGTTATGGCTGATTATCTTAACAGACAAAGCATTAGTTGTAACACCGTAATATTCTTGCGGCAGAGAATTATCAATCAGCAAGCCATCTATTAAATCATCTGTTTGCTGCTTCATTTTATCCGTCATTAAATACTTCATATCCCGCAGATTCTCAAAATTATGAGTGTCGGAAGAATAACTGCCGAACCTTTCTGCCGCTAATTTTGCGATACTCATAAATTCAACTGTGGAATTAACCGCGCCATTTTGTTGATTTGCGCTATTATTATTACTGCTATTTCTATTTAAAGAGCCGTAATTTCTGTTATCTGCTCCATTATTAACAGCAGGGCTTGCTTCCCTGTTATAAAAAAACCATAAAAACGCTATCAATAAAATAAAAACAGCCAAAACGATTAAAATAATTTTTAAAATTGATTTTTTAGACATAAAAATATTTGATTAAACTTAATAAATTTTTTCACTCAGTAATGGGATTGCTTCGTCGCGCCTCACTCGTTTCACTCGTTCAGCTCCTCGCAAAGACAGATGAAAAATAACTTTTTAAAATTTAAAAATTAAAAATTATTTTTCTGCTTCCTTTTCTTCCTCAAACTCTTTCTTCGCCTCTTCTATCTCTAACAATTGCCTCGGGTCGGAAGTAATTATCTGATCCTCAACATAAGAAGCGACAATTTTAATAGCAGCATGCTTTTTGCCAGCGAAAAATATTCCCTCGCCTACTCCGCTTTCTAACAGCAGGTATCGCTCGCCTTCGGTAAGCATAAAAGTTTTTTGCACTAATTCAATAGCCGCTGGCGATTGTTTTAATAGCAGCTGCAGCGCTGAATTGTTGACAATCGCCTTGCCGTAAGGAGAAATAAGAAAGTCATTAACATCCTGAGTGATAGTGGTAATGCCGAGATAATATTTGCGGCATCGCTTGACTAAGGCAAAAATAAATCTTGAAGAATCTTCCCTCTGCATCAGCCACCACGCTTCATCAATTATTAGCATTCTTCTTTTCATTTTTGATCTTACAATATTCCAAATATAATTTATAATAACATAAATAGCGATCGGCTTTAATTCATCTTCTAAATCGCGAACTGAAAACACAACCAGCTGGTTATTCATATCAATATTAGTATAATTGTTTAATAATCCTGAAAATGTCCCTTCTGTATATTTTTTAAGCCGCAAAATAAGATCTTTTGTCCCCTCCATTCTCTCTAAAATCTCCTGCAAATCCTGCATTAAAGGAATCTCCACTTTATTTAAATCGCATTCCGGAGTTAT
>JAGLJD010000008.1 GCA_023142625.1 Candidatus Parcubacteria bacterium
TTATATGGAAGATACAATACGAAGCGTTGAAGAGCAAAACGAAGAGATTAGGGCGCAGAATAGAGGGATTATGAATTTTGCGTTTACTATGGTTATGATTTGCGCTAGTGTTATAGCAGGCGGAGCAGTATGCGTTGTTTTATAAAAAAGTTCTTTTACAATTTAATCAATAAAATACATATTATTTTATAAAAAAATAATACATTATTGTCCTATATGGACAACATTAAAAAAAATAAAAATAAAAATAAAAAATAGCAGTTTAAAAGCTGCTTTTTTTATTGGCATAAATTATTATTTTATTCCCTATAAAATTCTGCCGCGGTTTCTGGGGGTATGGAATTTATCACAAGCCCCGAGCCAAGTTCAACACCAGCCCAAACACTGTCGCGCGGCTGGATTTTGCAATAAAAATGCTGGTCTTGATCCGAGATAACTTGATGCATAAAGTAATTATAACTTATATTAAATTCATGCAGTTTTGACAATATTAATTTTAAAACTTTGGAAAAAGACTTGAATTCATCGCTGTTTAATTGGGCGATATTATCAAGATGCCTTTTTGTGAAAATCCATGCTTCATAATGGTATCTTGAAGCATAAGGAGCGAAAGCGGCAATATATTTATCTTCAAAAATTTTGCGCGGACCTTTCATTTCTTGCTTGATAATATCGCAATAAGGGCAGCTTTTATTTTTTAACTTGTATTTTTTAGCTAATTTTAACTCCTCGTAAATATTATGAGGCAATATTCCAGTCGCGAAAACTTGCGAGTGGTCATGCACAACGCTTGCGCCTGCCTTTGAACCTTCGTTTTTAAAAACCAAAACATATTCAATGGATTTGTTCTTTGATATATCTTTTGTCCTGTCCGCGTAGACCCTTAATAATTTATCAATGCGGTTGACTGGAAATTGCGCGAGAACTTCGGCATGATCAGGCGTTTCAATGATAACTTCCTGATAGCC
Organism: Candidatus Parcubacteria bacterium; assembly: GCA_023142625.1. GTDB lineage: Bacteria > Patescibacteriota > Patescibacteriia > JAACEG01 > JAACEG01 > JAGLTA01. The sequence continues at coordinate 969 of JAGLJD010000008.1, forward strand.
ATAAGCAAGTTTATTGCCCAGCGTAACTGCGGGGTATTTATTTGTTATAACCAAAATATTCCAGTTCTTTTCGTTTTTTCCGAACTCTTTAACAACGACATTATTTTTTTTAACATTTTCAGGGCAAAAGACGCATTCGCCTGTCCGTTCTATGATTGTAGTCTCTTTAATGTCGCGAGGCCTTTTTTTTCTGCTCGGTGTGATAATGACATATTTGTTTAAAAAATATGATTTTCTAATTTCTGATTTTTCCATAATATTTTTTATCTTTTTATTATTCCTTTGAATTACAAAATGTTATTTCGTAATTCAAAGCTATTTATAAGAAGTTTTTAGTTTTTTATCTCTGCTAAATCTTTGCAGCGCCAACTTAATCAATTCGCTGATTAATTTTTTTAACGGCATTCCGCTGGCTTCCCATAATTTTGGATACATGCTAATTTCCGTAAATCCAGGTATTGTATTTATTTCATTTACAATTATTCCGTTTTGTTCCGTTAAGAAAAAATCTACCCGCCCCATTCCCTCGCAATCAAGCGCTTTAAATGTTTTAATCGCCATTTTTTTAATCTTTTCTATCGTATCTTCTGGCAATTTTGCGGGTATTTCGGTTTCCGCCCCGCTTTTGCTGATATATTTGGTTTCATAAGAATAAAAATCATCGTTCAATTTAACCTCTCCCAGAATTGACGCTTTCGGCTCTTTGTTTCCCAGCACGGAACATTCAATCTCTCTTCCGATAACACATTCCTCAATAATTATTTTTTTATCATATTTAAAAGCATCGTCTATCGCACCCTGAAATTCGTTTTGATTATTAACTTTGCTGATGCCGACAGACGAACCAAGATTAGCTGGCTTGACAAAAAATGGCAATTTTAAACAATCAATAATTTTATTATAATTTATCTCATGTTTTTGATTTTTTGTAAAATATAAAAAATCAGCTATTAGGATTTTTTGCTCTTTTAAAATGCGTTTCATAAATATTTTATCCATGCCTATTGCCGCGCCTAAAATATCCGGAC
>JAGLJD010000080.1 GCA_023142625.1 Candidatus Parcubacteria bacterium
CGAACAGCGATCGGCAAAAATTAACAGACAGAATTACCAAAGAAATAATCAGTGAAATAGGGGATAGTCCGAACGAAAAAGCGATAATATTCTTTAAAGACGATTGTTTAATCGGCATTTTAGGATTGATTGCCGGAAAAATAACAAGTCTGTATAATCGCCCATCATTAGTTTTAACTGAAAAAGACGGAAAAATTATTGGTTCTGGCCGCAGTATTTCAAAATTTAATCTTATTGAAGCATTGGAAAATCTAAAAAGTCTATTCTCAAATTTTGGAGGGCATAGCCAAGCATGCGGCTTTACTTTAAAAGATAAAAAAATGTTTCCTGAATTTCAAAAAAAAATTTTAAATTTAGCCGGCGAAAAATTGCAAAATAAAGATTTGATTGCGACAATAAACATCGCGGCGGAAATTAAATTAAACCAGATTACTTGGCAGATGTTTGATGAATTAAACAAATTCAGACCGTTCGGACAGGCAAATCAGCAGCCGATTTTTTTAACTCGAAATTTAAAAGTTTTGTCCTCTAAAGAAGTGGGACAGAACGGAAATCACCTTAAAATTTTTGTGAACAGCCACAGCAACGCGGCAAATTGCAATTTAGACTGCATCGGCTTTGGCATAGCCAAAAATTGGCGCGGACGGCTTAAAGCGGGAAACTTTATTGATTTAGCGTATAATATAGATGATAATCGCTGGAATGGGAATAGGGAACTGCAATTAAAAGTTATTGATTTACGAATCATTAATTGAAAATTGAAAATTAAAGCCATTTTTTCTTTTTAAATATTAAAAACATCAAGGCAGTTCCCGCGGCCATTGCTAAAATAATAATCCAAAAACCGTTTTCTGTCTCTGTTAATGGCATTCCATTTATCGTATTCATTCCAAAAATAGCGGCAAACAGGGTTAAAGGAAATACGATTACTGAAAATATTGTTAAAGTTTTCATTATGTTTCCCATTTTATAAGAAAGCATTGAATCATTAGTATATTCCAGCGCTTCAATCATCTCTTTTTGGCTTTGCGCTATTTCCCATATATCTTTAGTGTTCCGTATTAAATTATTATGCGATTTTATCTGGCAGCTTGAAAAAATTTTTTTATTATTGCATTGAAATATTTTTTTTAGAGTGTTTTTATGCGACTGCATAATTCGGCTAAAATTTATAATATTATGCTTTAGCATTAAAATATCATCAATGCTTTCGCGCTGGCGGCTTAAAAAAATTTTTTCTTCCACTTCGGAAATTTTTATATTCAGCGTATCTAAAATAAAAAAACATTGGTCAAAAGTTCTGTTTAAAATTTCATAAAACAGAAACAGCGGATCTTTCCCCATATAATTATCGCGCGTATCTTGGTCTTTTCTGCATAGGCTGAATAAATTATTTAAACTTCTGTTTTTATTGTTATGAATGGTAATTAAATAATTTTTGCTGATAAAACAGTCTATTTCTTTGCCTATGACTTCGTTTTTTTCTTTATTAAAAACAGGAAAATGAAATATTAAAAAAAGATAGTTAGAATATTCTTCAATAATCAGCCTTTGGGATCGCACATGGCTCAGGGAGTCCCTTAAATTTTTTAAAGTAAAATTAAACTTGTCTTTTAAATATTTAATTTCATTTTTTTTAGCGTTAGTAATATTTATCCAGCGCAATGTTTTATTATGACTGATTTTATTTTCAATAATTTGTATAGACATATATATGAGAAAAAATTATAAAAAAAGGGATTATGTTAAAAATAGGCGTCCTAATAAAATATTTAGGAGCAAAAAGGACTGGATGCGCAAAAAGAAAAAAATTTTATTTCTGTTTCTTCTGTTTTTCTTTTTATTAATAATAACAGCGGCACCTTATTTTCTTATGTTTAATAAATATTTTCAAATTAACAATATTACAATTAATGGAAATGAAAAAATTAAAACCGAAAAAATTTTATTAACATTAAGAGAGGAGGCGTTTGATCAAAAAATATTTTTTATAATACAACCTGACAATTATTGGCTTATTAAAGAAAAATATTTAGAATTTCTGCTTAAAGAAAAATTTAATTTAGATAATATTAAAATTATTAAAAAATATCCCAATGAATTAAACATTAAAATTGCGGAGAAGCAGCCTAAATTTATTTTAATAATCAACAATAAGCATAATTTATTAGACAAACAAGGGTTTATTATTGAAGAAATCAACGAATCTGATTTAGGCGCTTTTGATTATTTGCCGCAAATTTTATCTAACTCTAAACTAATTGATTTTTTGCCTAATGTTAATAATATAAAAATTATTGATACAATATGCGATTTTTTAAAAAATAGCGGTCAGCGATGCAGATTGGCTGCAAATGATGAAAAATATCAAATAATAGTTAATTTTCAGAATTTTAAAATTTATTTTGATTTAAATAAAGATATAAATGAACAGATTGGCAAATTGAATAAAATTTTAAAAAATGAAATAATAAATAATATAAATAATTTAGAATATATTGATATGAAGTTTGATAAAGTATACTATAAATATAAAAAATAATCAATTTTTTAACACATATATCTTTTATCGCTGATTATTGCAAATTAAGGGTCGTATAATGTATATTGTACGACGCATAATAAATAATTTTATCTCGCTACCATGGCGGCTCTAATTCCATTTCCGCCTGCAATCCTGCTTTTGTTTGAATATAAGTTCCCGATGATTTAATAATTTGTTTATCCATAATTTGCGCTGGCGCAAGACATGAGTTATCTAAACATGCTTTAAAAATTAAACTATACGCATCTCCGATAGCTGTAATTTTAATTTGCAATGCTTTATTTGTCGTAATAGATGTATTGCCATAAGCGGTATAACTTGTATCTCCTGGATCTTTGCAAAAATGAACAGATGGATTTGGAATTATGCCACTGGATGATTCTAAATTCATACTATCTAAATTCAACTCAAAAAATTCTACTAAAACTCTAGCTATATCTGCAGTTGAACTTGATAAATTTTGGCATTCAATTGTTATTGCGTCTATATTTGCATGATAATCGTTTATTCCATCGGTATCAACTGCATTAAAATCATATAAATTTACCAATATATATTCATTATTACTTAATAAATTAGTGGCGACCTCGTCTCTTTTGTCAGACCCTGTTCTACTCCACGATCCGTTTGCGGCCGATACATTGCTCTCATTGATATTATTTATGCTTTTCCCGCGTTTTCGCACTTCGTATAAACCGTCCTCTACCCCATATTCAGCTAAATAATATGCTGTCACGGATTTATCAAAACTTCTTGATTGTTTAATTTCCGAAATCACTAAAACGCTAATGCCTGATCCGATAATTAATATTATCATCGTTATAATAACTCCTAATAAAATAACTGTTCCTGATTGTTCTTTTAAATATTGCATTTTATTTAAAATTTATTATCTATTATATATTCTAGTAGATAATGTTGATTGCAGCGCTATTTCTGACTGATAATTAGAAAACGCGGAACTACTCTTTATATTCAATAAAACAGTGACGCGCGGCTGTATATTTGGATCACCATCATCAAAAGGATCGTTTGTCGGTCTTATATAAAATCTTATATCTTGAATCTCTATATTTTTAGAAGTTATGCTTTCCCAGTTCGCCCCTTCATCTATGCTCATTATTAAACATTTGGCTATTCCTGTCGGACAATCAGTATTGCTTGATTTGAAAAAAATTTTATTATCATCTATGTCTTTAAGGTATAATTCTTCTTCATAAGGCGTCTCTACTGAACTGTAATCACTGTAAGATATTGTTCCCATTCTAATATTACGCGATATTATATCTATTGAGTAGCGCGCTTCTGCTAAAATTTTTTGCTGCGCAATAATTTTACGCTGAGTATTGATTAAGGTAATAAATATATCAGCAACAATTACGGAAGATGTGGTAAAAAGAGCAAGCACAATCACCATCTCCATTAAAGTAAAACCGCCCTGCTCTTTTATAAAATTTTTATTCATAAAATTCATAGTTTTATTTCCAATTATACAGCCTATCTTCTAATAATAAACTATGTTCTCTGCCAGATTCAAGCCAATCAACTTGCGAGATCACCTGAATTCCTATTTTAAATCCTCCTATATCATTGCATTTTACGCCATCGCTTACAATTGATTCGCTGCCGTCAGAAATAAGTTCGCAAATAGGATTTAACAATATTAAACGAGAATATTTTGTTAAAACTCCATCAATTATAACATTTTTATCTTGTTTATAAATACCATTTTTAAAATATAACTTGCAATCATTATCGCTAATATTGTCTGGCTGAAATTGAAAATCCCAATCATCAAAATTATTATTTTCCTCGCCTTCGTCAAATTTTAAAATGGCAGAATAATCATCATCATCATAAAGAGCGCTGTCCCAATCAGCTCCGGCGGTTCCCGCTTCTATATCAAGCCAATTGCTATCCCTTTTATTTCTTGCCACCTCAATCGCTTCGCGCGCTAAATTTGTTGATATAACTCTGCAGCGGCTTTCTCTGTTAGCAGATAAACCTATTACTATTAATGAAATAATCGCGGACAGACTAATTGTAATAATGGCAATGGCCGCTATAACCTCAATAAGTCCCTGCCCTCTTTGGCAGGATTTTATATTAATCATATATACTTTATAAATTTTTATTTTATAAATAAATTTCAATTTTTTACTGAATATCTATTCTTCCTGTAATTCTTCTGATTTCTATAATTTTATTATCAGCAGTAATGTTATGAGTTAATTCTATTTGAGCGCTGTCGGCTAATATATTTTGATTGATGTAAATTTTCGCGTCAGGCGCCTTAAAAATAATTGTAAGTTCGCCGGCAGAAATCGGAGTTATGGCAGAAGTTAAAACATTGTCAGTTAAATTATAGGTATCAATAAGTTCCCCGTCCGCAACATCATAAATAGAATCGTTGTCTAGATCGGCGAATAATACATAGGAAGAAGTGTCTGTATTTGAAAAATATACTCCATATCCATACGGCGAATCCCCATTAAACATTTCTCCTGACAAGCTTTTTGTCTGGACACTGCGAATATTATCAGCCAGCCATCTAGCGCTTTGCCTTAAATCCTCGTTTCTTCCCCATGTATTAAAACTAACTATAGAAAACGATGTAATAATAGTAAGTATTACAATAGATGCGAGCAACTCAATTATAGTAAAACCTTTATTATTTTTAAATAACATACAAAACATTTAAGCATTAAAACATAGAAATATAAAAGCATAGAAATATAAAAATTAGCAGTCAAATCAATGCAGAGTTAAAGTCTCCAAGTACCATTCTAAAATTTCATTTCCATATAACATTACTATAATTGTTGCTGCTGATAAAAATGTTCCTAATGGAATTTGGCTTTTTAATCCCTTTTTTTTAAATGTAAGCAGAATAACGCTAATAATCGCTCCTATAATATAGGCGATCATAATTGCCAATAGCGCCATTTTCCATCCAAGCATAACGCCCATTAAAATTCCTAAACGGATATCTCCGCCGCCTATCCACCTGCCTTTGGAAATTAAAAATTGAATTAAGAAAAAACTGCCTCCTATTATAGCACTGATTAAAATATTTGCCAAAGAAAATCCAAGCAGTAAATTAAAAATTGATGCTATAATTATCGCAGGAAAAGTAATTTTATCTAAAATCAAATAATATTTCAGATCATAAACAAAAATTATTATCAAAACGGAAACAAAAAATAAGTCGCGAAAAATAGTAATTAGTAATCGGTAATCGGTGGTTAATAAATTAAATAGTAATTGGTAATTATGAAAAAAAATTATAACAAATAAAATTCCCGTGGATAATTCCACTAAAGGATATTGGAAGGAAATTTTTGTTTTGCAGTTTCGGCATCTGCCGCGCAAAATTAAAAAACTGACAATAGGAATATTGTCATACCATATAATTTTTTTTTTGCATTTCGGGCAGCATGAACGACCTTTTAAAAATTGTTTTTTCGCGCGCAAGCGAAAAATAATAACATTCAAAAAACTGCCGATAATTGTTCCAAAAATAAAAAAATATATAAACATATTTTTATTTTACCATAAAATTACAGATATAAAAACACCTCATAATAATGAGGTGTTTTTAATTTTGTACAATTGTACTGGCAAATTATATTGCCAAATTCACTTTAGTCAGTATCGTCGCTTCCTATGCAAAAAGCGGTTCCGGTATCATCGCTTAAAACTCCGGTAGCGGCGACATCGCTGCAGTTAATAACGGCTCCAAGAGCCAATCCATCGTCAGATGATATGCATTCTGCTGCCGTCCAATTAGCGGTAGTATCCATATCTCCTTTAATTGTTTGCTCTCTCTCTAATGTGACTCCAAGCAAATATTTATCATTTGTGGATTCAAAACAATAAACCCAGTCTCTTGCTGTTCCTGACGGATCCTCTGGCAACAGTGCTGAAGATAAATATTCTGACAAAAGAGATTCCAAGTCAACCGCGCCATTATTATCCCAAGCGTCAACCGCGCCAAGTGTAGGCGCAGGCACATCTCCGCCATTGTCTGAAATATACATTTCAACAGCAGTTTGCAGCACTTTCAAGTCAGACATTCGCTTGGAGTCGCGAGCCTTAGTGTTGGCGCCAGTTAAAGCGACAACAGCCATAGTTGACAAGATTCCAATAATAGCAATCACTACTAATAATTCAATCAGAGTAAAACCTTTTTGATTTAATTTTTTAAACATCTTTACACCTCCTCTCTAAAAGTTAAAGTAATTAAAATATTTTTATAAATATATAATAGCACAAAAAAAATAGAAGTTCTAATTTAATTCATGCGCACTCTTGCTAAAAATAAAAAAAAATGATAATATAAAAATATAAATTTATTTTAATATAACATATTTTTTTTATTATGTCTAAAATATGCGAAATTTGCGGCAAGAAACCATTAACAGTAAACAGCCGCAGCCATTCAATGCAGGCTACAAAAAGGAAGCAATATCCTAATTTGCAAACCAAAATTATTAATGGCAAAAAAACAAAACTTTGCGCGAAATGTTTGCGAACAATTCGAAAAAAATCTTGATACCATATAATAGACCTGCTGCGCAATTAGTTCCTACTGCAATTCTCATATTTTGGTCAAATTTTTCAAAAATTTTAACGCCTATATGTTTGTAGTGACGGGTTTGAAACCCGTCTCTACGAAAATTGTTTGAAAAATTTGCCACAAAATCTGAAAATTTTTGCCCCGTTGGCTAACTGGGGTCGTAACGAAACTAATTGCGCAGTAGATCTAAAAAATAATTTTAAATATGGCGATAAAAAAAAGCGTTAAAAGAATAATAGTTATTCTGCTTATAATTTTAATCGGAGGAGGAACCGCCGCTTATTTTTTGGCTGGCAAAAAAAATAACGAGGAGTATATAACAGAAAAGGTTAAACGAGGAACTATTATCCAAACCGTGAATGAAACAGGGGCGGTTAAAGCGGCTAAGGAGATAAATTTGAATTTTTTAAACAGCGGACGGATAGCAAAAATTTTAGTTAAAATCGGAGACGATATTGAAAAAGATAAAATACTGGCAGAACTGGATTACAGTGATCTAAATATTAAAAAACGCGAAGCTGCGGCGAACTTAAATATTGCGCGCGCAAATCTAAATAAGCTAATCGCAGGCGCGTCTAAAACCGAAATTGCCGTTAGCCAGGCAAATGTTAATCAGGCAAAAACTTCTTACGAAACTTCTTTATTGGAGTTAAAAAAAATAGAAGCGGTCGCGCGAGAAAATATCAGGCAGGCGCAAAAAACTTTTGATGATCTGAAGTTCAAAACCGATGCCGATATTACAACTTACGAGCAAGCAGTAACTACCGCGATGATAAGTTTGGGTAATGCTAAAAATACTTATCAAAGAGAGATTGACAATTATATTGAAAACGCGCTCATAGCGGTTGACGATAAATTATCCATAGCTAACGCGGCTCTTGATAAAATTGACCAAATTGTTAGCGATAAAGACGCTGAATCTGTTTTTAGCGCGCAAAAAACCGAATATAAAACAGAAACTATAGATAATTATAATGAAGCAAAAAATTTATTAACTTCAGTGTCTGATAATTTGTCTTACGCTAAAAGCGATAAAAGCAGCGATAAAACGAGCGAATTATTAAATAGCGCTTTATCTGTTTTAAATAAAGTTTTTGCCGCGCTTAACAGCTGTTTTAGCGCGTTAAAAAATACTGTTACCTACTCTTCTTTTACACAGACCGACTTAGACGCTTATAAAACAAGCATTAACTCCCAGCTTACGCTGACAGCCGCGGCAATTTCCAATATTCAGGCAAGCCGACAAAATTTAGACGACGCGATTTTAGATTATCAAACAAATATTTCTAACTCTGAAGAAAATCTGGCAAAAGCGATTATAAATTTAGACAGCGCTATTTTAACAGCTGAAAATAATTTGTCGTCCGCGAAAATTTTAGGAGAACAGCAAATTACAGCATCTCAGGCAAAGATCAGCGCGGCTTTAAAAAATTTAGAAACCGCGGAAAGCCAATTAAAAAAAATAGGCGCTCCTGCCAGGAGCGAAGACATAATTTTAGCGCGCGCTAAAATTGATCAGGCGCAGGCGGCCATAGATTCAATTAGCAGTCAGATTAACAATAGCATTATTAAAGCGCCGATTAGCGGAAAAGTCGTTAAAATTGAATATGAAGTCGGGGAACAACCCGGCAGCCAGCCTGTTATTTCTCTGCTTGGAAAAAATGATTTTGAAATAGAAGTCCTAATCTCAGAAACAGATATTACAAAGATAGATAAAAAAGATCCTGTTAAAATCACTTTAGACGCCTTTGGAGAATATGAAAGTTTTGGCGGAGGGATATATTTTATAGAACCTGCCGAAACAGTCATTCAGGATGTTATTTATTACAAAATAATAATAAAATTCAACCCTGCTCAAAGAGAAGTAAAATCTGGAATGACCGCTAATGTCGATATTTTAACAGAAAGAAAATTGGATGCATTGATTATACCAGCAAGAGCTATTACAGAAATGGATTTTGATTTTCAAGGAATAGAAGGCAGGTCTGTAAAAGTTTTGAAAAACAATCAAATAGAAAAAAGGTCTGTCGGCATAGGGCTTCGCGGAGACGGCGGCATGGTTGAAGTTATCAGCGGACTAAAAGAAGGAGAAGAAGTGATAACTTTTATCAGCGCGAAAAAATAAGATATGACAAAACGGATTAAAATTTTATTGCTGTTTTCTGGCGGGCTTGACTCAATGCTTGCCGCAAAAATTTTACAAGAACAGAATGTTAAAATAGAATTGCTGGCTTTTACAAGTTATTTTTTCAACTCTGATCAAGTGAAGCAATCAGCTAAAATTCTGCGCGAGAAAGTTAAAATTATAGACATATCAAAAGAACATTTAAAAATAGTGAGAAATCCGCGGTATTGCTATGGATGCGGATTAAATCCCTGTCTTGACTGCCATTTATTGATGATTAAAAAAGCTAAACAAATTTTAAAAAAGGACAAAATTGATTTTATCGCTACGGGAGAAATTTTAGGGCAAAGACCGATGAGCCAAAATAAACTCCAATTTCAAATACTTGAAAAAAGCGCTGGATTAAAAAACAGAATCCTGCGGCCGCTGTCGGCGCGATTATTAGAACCGACAATCTTTGAGCAAAAAGGTCTTATTGATAGAAAAAAACTGCTGGCAATTTCAGGGCGGTCGCGAAAAGCGCAAATCGCTTTAATAAAAAAATATAAAATTAAAATCTTCCCTGTCCCTGCTGGAGGATGTATTTTAACAGATCCTATTTTTGCGCGACGATTAAAAAATCTGTTTAATTATAAAAAAAGGATAAATAAAAATGATATTGAATTATTAAAAATCGGCAGGCATTTTTCAGCAGACGGCGCTAAAATTATTATAGGCAGAAATCATCAAGAAAATTTGCAAATTAAAAAATTGGCAAACGCCGCAGATATTTTAATGGAAATTGATAAAATTCCAGGACCGACAACTTTAATTAAAACTTATAATAATTACCGATTAAATTCTGAAATTCTACAAAAAGCCGCACAGTTCACAAAATCTTATTCAACTAAAGCGCAAAAATTAAATTATGTGAAAATAAGGCATTGGAAAAAAAACAAAAAAACATTGTCTTATAAGGAGCTTTCCTCCGCTGTCTTTGCGAGGAGTTGAACGAGCGAAGCGAGTGAGGCGCGACGAAGCAATCTCATTACTGAGCGAATAAATCTATGATTATAATTTTGTCCGTTCAGTAATAAGATTGCTTCGTCGCTCTCTCTTCCCCATCCGCTCGGGAGCGGAGGGGTCTTTCGGCTCCTCGCAAAGACAGGGGATTTTAAAAATTCCAAATTTATTTAATCTTTAAAAAATTAGTATGAAAAATTCAATTTTACAGCAACAAGACGAAAAAATTTACGATTTAATCCAGCAGGAAGTTAAACGCCAGCAGAACGGATTAATTATGATTCCTTCTGAAAATTACGCTTCTCCGGCAGTGCTTGAAGCGATGGGAACAGCGCTTTCAAATAAATATTCAGAGGGTTATCCTGAAAAAAGATATTATACTGGCAATAAATATATTGACCAAATTGAAAACTTGGCGATTGATCGCGCTAAAAAGCTATTCAACGCAGAACACGCAAATGTCCAGCCAAACGCGGGAAGCGGCGCGAATATGGCGGTTTATATGGCGCTTTTAGAGCCGGGCGATAAAATTTTAGGGCTTAAGCTTTCCGAAGGCGGACATCTCACGCATGGGCACCCTGTAAATTTTTCAGGGAAAACATATAATTTTATCCAATACGGCGTTGACCGCGAAACCGAACTGATTGATATGCGCGAGGTTAGAAAAATAGCAGTTAAAGAAAGGCCTAAAATGATAGTTGTCGGCGCGACAGCTTATCCGCGAGAATTTAATTTTAAAATATTCAGAGAAATCGCCGATGAAATAGGCGCTTATCTGTTTGCTGATATTTCTCATTTTGTCGGACTGTGTATCGCTGGAATTCATCAGGACGCAATCCCCTATTCTGATGTTGTAATGACAACCACGCACAAAACCTTGCGC
>JAGLJD010000081.1 GCA_023142625.1 Candidatus Parcubacteria bacterium
TATTTGAAAAATTTGCCAGCGATAAAATTTTTAATCCGAACGATAATCCAATTTCTTTATTTATGGCTGGCTCCCCGGGCGCTGGAAAAACAGAATATTCTAAGGCGTTGCTTAAAATAGCAAAGAATTCCGCAAATCCCATAGTAAGAATTGACGCTGATGAAATAAGGGAAATAATCCCGCAATATAACGGCGCTAATTCAGATATAGTCCAAAGCGCCGCATCAATAGGCGTGCATAAATTGTATGATTATATTTTGAAAAACAGGTTAAACGCTATGATTGACGGCACTTTTGCGAGTTTTGAAATTGCGCATAGAAATATTAAAAGGTCGCTTAGTAGGGATAGATCTGTTGGAATATATTATATTTATCAGGATCCATTGGTTGCTTGGGAATTTACAAAAAAACGGGAAAAATTAGAAGGCAGAAGAGTGCCAAAGAAAGTATTTATTGAATCGTTTTTCAACTCCAAAATAAATGTGATAAAAATCAAATCCATTTTCAAGGATGATGTAAAAATATATTTGGTTATTAAAAATTATAATAACAATGTTGAGAGATTTTATCCGAAGGTGAATAATATTGACAGTTATCTCGAAACAATGTATTCTGAAGAAAAATTAAATCAATTATTAAAATAAGAAATATGAAAGACAATAAAAAGAATTTATTTGATTTACCAGAAAAAGAGCAGATAAGAATAATGAAAAGCGCGATTAGGCAAGCGAACAAGGATCAATTGGATTTGGTTAAAAGATATGATAAGAAGTTTGGAAAGGCAAAGGTTGACGGTTGCTGCCAGTTTTGTGATTGCAAATAATAAAAATTAAATTTAAATCGTAGGAACGCAAATTTCGCGTTCTTTTTTATTTGGGGTTTTTCGTTGGTTCCATAGTCCCGATAGGGCTGTGGAACCTTTTTGCAAAAGTTTGTGTTTGAAAAAAATTATTAAATAACCCCAGCGGTTTTTTGTATTTTTTAGATTCTTTAGTTTAATTTGGCTTGTATTCATAAGTTGACAAGATCGTGCGACCGCACAGTTTCGTCAGCTTTTTTTTATTGACTTTTTTGTTGCTTAAAATCACGGAAATTCGCGGAATTATCGCTAAAGCGCCGAGCAAACCTATTGATTTTTATTGTTTTTATGATATAATGAAAGAAATTTAAGAATTTAGAATTTTATGGATATTAATTTAGATCTTTCCGCCATCGGACAGAATCCTTTTATAGCCGCTTGGTTTGTTTTAAAATATTTGGGAATTCCTGTTTTTTGCGTCCTGTTTTTTATAGGAGGACGGATTTTATGGCTGAATTGGCGGCAGAATAAATACAGCGAAACTTTGGAATACACCTTATTAGCGATTGATATTCCGAAAGTGAACGAACAGAGCCCGAAAGCCGTTGAAAATATGTTTGATCAGATATCAGGAGCCCATTCAAGCATAGATTTTATTGACAAATGGTGGAATGGAAAGCTTTGCGCGAAGTTTAGTTTTGAAATTGTGAGCATAGACGGGTATATCCAGTTTTTAGTATGGACTGAAAAAAAATTTAGGGACTTAATTGAAGCGGCTGTTTACGCCCAGTATCATGATGCCGAGATTACTGAAATTGAGGATTATGCGGATTTATTGCCAGCAAGTTTTCCCGATGAGAAATATAAATTATGGGGAGCTGAATTTATAGAGACCAATAAGGATGTTTATCCGATTCAGACATACCCCTTTTTTGAGCATTCTTTAAGCCAAGAATTTAAAGATCCGATGGCGGCTTTAATGGAAATTTTAGGATTTTTAAGAAAAAATGAAAATGTCTGGATACAATATGTTGTTACCGTGACCGACACCAAATGGACAGAGAGAAGCAAAGAGGAGATAGATAAAATTGTCGGCAGAAATAATAAATCAAGAAGCGGTTTTTTTAGCGGCATTCAGGATTTTTTTAGCGGATGGATTAGCACCACAGTAGATCAGGTTTCTGGAAAATACAGGGAGGCAAAGACGGCAGAATCATCTAGAGAGATGAATATTGGCGTTTTATCAAAATTAACTCCGAGAGAATTAGAAATGGTAAAAGCGATAGAAGCAAAAGAAGCTAAGACAGGCTTTGTGGTAAAAATGAGGATGATCTATTTTGCCGACAAGGATATTTATTCGCCAGCGCGCGGGGTTTCAGCCGTGGCAGGAGCTTTTAGGCAATTTCAGGGCGACTTTAACGGTTTAAAGCCAGATTCTAAATTCACTAAAACAAAAGAATTTATTTTTTTCAAAAAATCGCGCCTTGCAAGGCGGCAGAAAAATATAACCGCCGCTTATAAAGAGCGCAGCAATCATTTAGGCGCTGGCGACGGTTTTATTTTAAACGCTGAAGAACTGGCCACAGTTTATCATTTTCCGATTATAGATTCTGTCAAAATTACAGCGCTTAAAAAAGCCGAGAGCAAAAAGATTGAGCCGCCGATTGATTTGCCATTCAAGAAAGCGGAAGAAGAAAAGATCGATAAAGAAGTTAAGGAAAAAATTAAAAAAACAGAGAAAGAAGAGATTAGCCCCGAAGAGTTGGAAAAGCTTATAAAAGAAAAGAAAAGCGGCGAGCCGCCGGCTAATCTGCCAATAAAATAAATTTATGACAAATACTAATAATCAAAATTCAAAATTAAATCCAGCCGGCTTTGCCGAAGGGGACGATATTACATTTTTTGCGGAGACTAATTTCAGGAACAGGCGCGAGAAATTTGGAATTAAAACAGACGACAGAAGGCGGCATATGTATTTAATCGGAAAGACTGGAATGGGCAAAACCACTATGCTGGAAAATATGGTTTATCAGGACATTATCGCCGGGCATGGAGTTGCCTTAGTAGATCCCCATGGCGATTTGGTTGAAAAAATTCTTGATTTTATACCAAAATCAAGAATAAATGATGTAGTTTATTTCAACCCAGGCGATATTCATAATCCGATCGCTTTTAATGTTTTGGAATCTCTAAATCCAGACAC
This sequence comes from Candidatus Parcubacteria bacterium, assembly GCA_023142625.1. Taxonomy (GTDB): domain Bacteria; phylum Patescibacteriota; class Patescibacteriia; order JAACEG01; family JAACEG01; genus JAGLTA01. The sequence continues at coordinate 3,003 of JAGLJD010000081.1, forward strand.
TCGCCATATCGCGGCTTCAGGATTAATAGGAATTTTTAAAAAATTATGGGCAGACTCTTGGGGGCCTCGCTTGGAATATCTTTTGCGCAACGCCATCTTAGCTTTAATGGATTCTAAGGACACTACTATTCTCGGAATTATGCGCATGCTGGCTAATAAAGAGTTTCGCAAAAAAGTCGTGTCTAAAATTCAGGATCCGATAGTGAGGTCGTTTTGGGTTGACGAATATTCCAAATACACGGGATCATTTCAGGTTGAAGCCATAAATCCGATACAGAATAAAGTCGGTCAGTTCAGTTCAACGCCTTTGATCCGCAATATTATCGGACAGGTAAAATCATCAATTAATATCAGGGATATAATGGACAACAAAAAAATATTGCTGATGAATTTGTCCAAAGGAAGAATCGGCGAAGACGCTTCAGCTTTACTGGGAGCGATGATGATTACCAAAATTCAATTAGCGGCTATGGAAAGAGTGAATGTTCCCGAAGAAGAAAGAAAAGATTTTTATCTTTATGTTGATGAATTCCAAAATTTTGCCACTGAATCTTTCGCAAGTATTTTATCAGAAGCAAGGAAGTATCGCCTTAATTTAATTGTGGCAAACCAATATATTGAACAATTAGATGAAAAAGTCATTCCGGCTATTTTCGGAAATGTCGGCACGATAATCAGTTTTAGGATCGGACCGATTGACGCTGAAACTATAGTTAAAGAATTTACCCCGACAGTAGAAGAGGATAATTTAGTGAACCTGAATAAATTTGATGTTTATCTTAAATTAATGATTAATGGAGTTGCGAGTGAGGCTTTTTCCGCGACAGGGCTGCCCCCTTTAGCAAAGCACGAAGGAAATACTGAAAAAATTATTAAAATTTCTCGTGAAAAGCATAGCGTGCCGCGCGAGATCGTAGAGGATAAAATTTTAAAATGGACTCAAGCGGATAACAGCCCAAAAAACGATCAAGGCAAAAATAATAGCAGCGCCGTTAAGGGCGATAAAAAGCGGGGAGACAGTGGAGCGCAAATTAAAGATAGTAAAAAAATTCGCGATAACAGCGACAAGAAAGAATTTAATATTCAATGCAGTTATTGCGGCGACGACACCAAAGTTTCTTTTGAGCCAGATGGCAAAAGACCTGTTTTTTGCAAAAGATGCTTAAAAAAATTAAGAGACAAAGAGATGAAAGTTGAAAAAAATCCAGACGGCGAATATGTAATTATTGAAAATACCGACGAAAGAAGCTTGGAATTAGAAGAAAAGATAAAACAGAATTTATCCAAAGATAAAAGTTTAGAGAATGTCAAAAATAGCGCGGATGTTAAATTAACTAAAGATGACAGCGTAGAAATTTTGCAAAAAAAATACGACAGAACCGTTTTAAAGCAGGGGCAAAAAATTAAGTTTTAATATTTTAAATAAATATGCTATAATTTTAATTAAAGAAAATATACTTGTTGAGTAATAAATTCCGTATCGACCCCAGTTAGCCAACGGGGCAAAAATTTTTAGATTTTAAGGCAATTTTTTTAAAAATTTTATAAGTTTATGTTAATATATAGGCGTTAAAATTTTTGGAAAATTTGACCGAATATGCCTGTCCGACCTCTGGAGGAGAAATCGCGGTAGGAAGTTATTACACGACAAGTCTATTATAATCATATTTTTTAAATATAAAATATTTTATGTTTAATAAACAGGATAATTTAAACGAACAGCAATCGGATAAAACCGAAGAAGTAAAAGATATTTTTGCCGGTATTGATTCTGGCGAAAAGAATGGCGCAAGCGCAAGATTTCCAGGCATGCGTAGGAATGGAAAAAAGAAAGAATTAAGCGTTCAAGATAATCAGTTAAAAGCGCAAGAATTAGAAAACAATATAAATAAACAGCGTCAAGATAAGAAAAGAAATGTTATTAAAAAAATAACGATTTTAATAATTGTTATATTTATTTTAGCGATTATATCCGCGGCATACTATTATTTTTTTTATAAGCCGCAAAATAATAAAAATAATGGCGATGCGGAGATTGTGAATATTATAAATACAAATCAACCAGCAGAAAACGGCGCGGACAAGATGATTGATTCAGATTTTGACGGATTAACAGACGAGGAAGAAAAAATTCTTGGCACTGATCCGAATTTTGCCGATAGCGACGAAGACGGATTGCTTGACAAAGAAGAGATTGAAAATTACAATACAGATCCTTTGAATCCTGATACAGATGGCGACGGCTATAGCGACGGACAAGAGGTTAAAGGCGGCTATAATCCATTAGGAGAAGGGAAGTTAAAAATAAATTAATTATATATATTTTATGTTTGGATTTAAAAAACAAAAAAAAGAAAAGCAAAAAGAGGTTTCCGAAACAACAGAAGAAAAAATTGTAATTCATACCATGCCTGATAAATTTAGGGGAATAAGTTCGCCTGAGCAAAAATCAGGCAAGTTTTTAAATATCTCTATTTTTTTAGTAATTTTACTAATAGTGGCGTCGTCGTCCATGTATTTTTTAAAAGACCGCATTTTTCCAGGAGGAATTCCATTTTTAAACAATAATATTAATAACGAAACAGATAATAATGTTAATAATGCAGATAATATTAATTCAGATAATAATACTAATAGCAATACTGGCTTGAATAGGAATTATAATACAAATGATAACGCAAACAAGAATACCAATGCAAACGAAAATACTAATACGAATATTAATCAAAATATTAATATTAATAATAACACAGAGCGCGTTCCGATAGCTTTGGACAGCGACAAAGATACGATGCCAAATATAGAGGAGATTATTTATAAAACAGATATGCGCAATCAGGATTCAGACGGAGATACTTATATGGACGGGCAAGAAGTAGCGAATCTGTATAATCCGCTCACAGGCAATTTAACTAAAATAATTGATTCAAATTTAGTAAAATCGTATTTAAATCCAGAATATAATTATACTTTTCTTTATCCGACAATATGGAATATTATTTCTGCTGATAATAATAAAAAAATATCTGTTATTTCACCCGAAGGAGAATTCATTGAAATTATGCTTATAGATAACCCATATGGATATACAGCGGAAAATTGGTATTTAGAGCAGATTCCTATTGAGAATAGGCATAAAGTAGAAAAAATTTGGGCCAACAGTTTTCGCGGGGTTAAAAGTTTGGACGGAATGAATTTTTACCTCACTTTAATTTCAGGAAACAGGTCTTTTATCTATTCTATTTCATATATAGTCGGCAGCAGGACGCAGATGAGTTTTCCGTCCACGTTCCAAATGTTAACAAGAAGTTTTGATATTAAAAGATAGGTATGATTTATTGCGATGTTAACAAAGCTGCGGCTGGAAAAATAAAAAAAGTTTTTATTAAAAATATAGTTTTGCGAATTTTAAAATATTTAAGCATTAATAATGCTAATATTTCAGTAGCGCTGGTTAGCGGAGCGGATATAAAAAAATTAAATAAAAAGTATCGCGATAAAAATAGCGCGACAGATGTTTTAAGTTTTTGTTATTGCAAAAAACCTTTGGACGGAGAGATTATTATCTGTTATAATGAGGCGTTAAAGCAGGCAAAAGCGAAAAACCATAGATTAGAACAGGAGATTACGCTGTTATTGGCGCATTCCCTGCTTCATTTGATCGGATATGACCATAAAAACAACAGAGAAGAATTAGAGATGAAAAAACTTGAAAATATAATATTGTCTAAAATAAAAAAACAGAATGAACTTTTTTAATTTTAATAGAGCGGGGAAAAGTTTTATTTACGCTTTTCGCGGATTAAGAAGCGTTTGGAAAAAAGAGCAGAATTTTCGTTTCCATCTAACCGCCGCTATTATAGTTTTGATTTCCGCTATTTTTTTACAGATGAGTAGGTTTGATTTTTTATTTCTTTTGATTTTAATCTGCTCGGTTTTAATTTTAGAATTAGTAAATACTGTTTTTGAAAGATTGATTGATATTTTAAAGCCGAGAATACACGAATATTCCAAAGAGATAAAAAATATTTCTTCCGCGATTGTTTTATTAGCGGCGATTTTTAGCGTTTTGTCCGGAGTTATTATTTTTTATCCTTATATATGCGAATTCTTTCAATAGAGACAAGTTGTGATGAAACCGCCGTTGCGGTTGTTGAAGCAAAAAACAAGGCAATGCCTTGTTTTAATGTTTTAGCGAATATTGTTTCGTCGCAAACAAGGGATCATTCAAGATTTGGCGGAGTAGTCCCTAATTTAGCCGCAAGCATACATCTTGAAAATATAAATATCTGCTTTGAGAAGGCTTTAAAAAGATCAAAAAGCAGTTTAAGCGATATTGATTTAATCGCTGTTACTCGCGGTCCTGGACTTATCCCAGCACTGCTTGTAGGGGTTAATTTCGCTAAAACCTTGTCGTACGCGAGGAATATTCCATTAATAGGCGTGAATCACATAGAAGGGCATATATATATGAATTTTATAAAAAATTCGCGCGTTTTTCCAATAACTGGCGGCAGGCAAGTAAGGGGCGGATTTTCAGTTATAATTTTAACAGTATCTGGCGGACACACCATGTTAGTTTTAATGAAAAATCATTTAGATTATAAAATAATAGGACAAACGCTTGATGATGCCGCTGGCGAGGCGTTTGATAAAGCGGCAAGACTATTGGGATTAGGATATCCAGGCGGTCCCGCTATTTCAGTTTATGCTAAAAGATCTCGAAAAAAAATAACGCCGCCAATTGAATTGCCGCGTCCGATGATAGATAGAAACAGTTTTAATTTTTCGTTTTCAGGGTTGAAAACAGCATTATTATATAAATTAAGAAAAGATAGAAATTGGAAAAAAAAAATTCCTGAGTATGCCGCAGAATTCCAACAAGCCGCAATAGATGTTTTGGTAAAAAAGACAGTTAAAGCAGCTGAAACATACAAAGCGAAATATGTTTTTTTAACTGGAGGAGTTGCGGCAAATAAAGAATTAAGAGAGCAGTTAAAACAGAAAATAGAAAAAGAGTTGTCTATTAATTTTAGCGTCCCTGATTTAGAATATTGCGGAGATAACGCTGTTATGATTGCCGTTGCTGGATATTATCGTTATCTAAACGGAGAATTAAGCGATTGGCGAACCTTAAAAGCAGATGCGAACATAGGTATTTAAATAGTTTATTTTTTCCAAAAAGAAAAATTTTCTTTTAAATATATTTTTTTAGTAATATAGACAGCAATTATAACAATAAACGCTTGGCATATATCAGAATAATCAAAATATCCATTCATAAATTTCGCGAGCGCTATAATCAATATGGCTGCAAAAAGCGCTACTAAGTCATTTTTAATTTCGTCCATTTTTGTTATATAGATTTCAATAGAATCATCGTTATAATTCATATCGCCTTCTTCCGC
>JAGLJD010000082.1 GCA_023142625.1 Candidatus Parcubacteria bacterium
GTCGAAAGTCGAAAGTCGAAAGTCGAAAGTAATTTATTTAATTATAACAAAAATAAAAGTTATAAGTCAGAAATAGACTCTTATTTAAAGGAACTGAAACCGATTTTTGAAAATGAAAAGATTAAAAAAATCGGGCATAATGTTAAATACGACATTTCTGTTTTAAGAAATTACGGCATTAATGTAAAGGGTGTTGAATTTGACACGCGGGTGGCATCGTATCTGTTAAATCCAGGGACAAGGCAGCACAATTTAGACAGTTTGGCTTTCGCGCGATTCGGACACCAGAAAATCAACAAAACTGAATTGTTAGGCAAGGGCAAGGATAAGATAGGGTTTGCTGATATTCCGCTAAAAAAAATATTTAATTATTGCTGCGAGGACGCGGATTTTACTTTCCGTTTGGTGAAAAAGTTAAAACCAGATTTGGAAAAATTCAGGTTAGACAAACTTTTTTATGAGATAGAAATGCCATTGATTTCGGTTTTAGTAAAAATAGAAAGAAACGGAATAAAAATAGATCAAGAGTTTTTGCGCAAGAAATCAACTGAATTTCAAAAACGGATAAACGGAATAATTGCAAAAGTTTATAAATTAGCAGGCGCTGAATTTAATATAAATTCCCCTAAACAGCTGAAAGAAATTTTGTTTGAAAAATTAAATCTGCCGACAAGCGGAATTAAGAAAAATAAAACAGGATTTTCAACTTCCGCGGAAGATTTGGAAAAATTAAAAGGCGCTCATCCGATAATAAAGTTAATTCAGGAAAACAGAACGCTGGAAAAATTAAAAAATACCTACATTGACGCTTTGCCAAAATTGATAAATCCAAAGACTGATCGTTTGCATACGAGTTTTAATCAGACGATAACCGCTACGGGGCGGCTTTCTTCAAGCGAGCCAAATTTACAGAATATTCCTGTCCGCGGAAATGAAGGCAGGGAAATTCGCCGCGCGTTTTTCGCGGAACAAGGATATAAATTGCTTGCTCTCGATTATTCTCAAGTTGAACTTCGCATCGCCGCTTCAATATCTGGCGACAAAAAAATGATCAAAGCGTTTAAGAACGGAGTTGACATTCATACCTCCACAGCGGCTGAAATAAATCAGATAGATCCACAAGCCGTAACTTCGGAAATGCGCGGCTGCGCGAAAGCAGTGAACTTTGGCGTTTTGTATGGGCAGGGCCCGCGCGGACTTTCACAGGCGGCAGGCATTTCTTATGAACACGCGAGAGAATTCATTGAAATTTATTTTAGCGTTTACAGCGGAGTAAAAAATTTTATAGACAAAACAATAGAAAACGCGTGCAAGCAAGGGTATGTTGAGACGCTTTTTAAAAGGCGGCGTTATCTGCCTGATATAAATTCCACAATAGCGCAGATTAAAAATTCCGCAGAACGAATGGCTGTCAATGCGCCTATTCAGGGAACTGCGGCTGATATGATAAAAATAGCGATGATTGATGTCCAAAATTTTATTGATAAAAATTGCAAAAAAGATAAAATAAAAATGCTATTACAAGTCCACGACGAACTTATTTTTGAAGTTAAGAAAGATAGTTTAGATGTTTTAGCGCCTAAAATTAGAAAAATAATGGAAAGCGTGGTAAAATTAAAAGTGCCGGTAATTGTTGACGCAAAAGCGGGAGATAATTGGGGAAAGATGGAAAGCATTTGAACATTTAAACACGATAACATATAAACATAATAACTAAACTTTGGAATTTTTTAAACTTCTGTCTTTGCGAGGAGCTGAATGAGCCCCGTTATCCAACGGGATAAACTCCGCGAGTGAGGTGCGACGAAGCAATCCCATTACTAAGCGGAAAAACTATTTATATAAAATTAAAGACTCTTTATCTTTTTATGTATAATGAAGTTAGACACCATAGATATTTTATGCGGAAAATAATTATTAGATACGCTAAAATAGACGAATTAAATTTTATTCAATGATGAATAAAATATTAACTTGACAATATTTAAATATTTACTATACTAATAGTAGTAATATATAAAAAGTAATACTTTTAGACTACTATGCTTATTAAAAGGGCATTGCATCAAGAAATTGCCAAATACATAAATTCCACTGAAGCAATTATAGTCACTGGCATGCGGCGAGTTGGCAAAACAACTCTTTTACAGATGATTTTTGACGAATTGCCAACAGATAACAAACTTTTTTTGGATTTGGAAAATCCGCTTAATCAAAAATATTTTGCCGTTGAAAATTATGATGCTATAATTGATTCGCTTTTCGAATTAGGGATAGATCCAAACAAGAAAATTTATATTTTTTTAGACGAAATTCAATCCTTGCCTCAAATTCCATCTGTTGTAAAATATTTAATAGATCATTATAAAATTAAATTTTTTCTTAGCGGTTCCGCCAGTTTTTATATTAAAAATTTATTTTCAGAAAGTTTGTCAGGACGCAAATATATTTTTGAATTATACCCTTTTTCTTTTAAAGAATTTTTACAAGCCAAACAAGTTAATCCTCCTATTAAAAAAGATATAATCACAGAAAGCGCGCATATTTATTACACCAGATATTTGAATGAATATATTAAGTATGGCGGTTTCCCCGGAGTTGTGATGGAATTATCCTTTCAGGAAAAAATTAAAAAAATAGAAGATATTTTTTCATCTTATTGGTCTTTGGAAGTAGAAAGATTAAGCGATTTCCGCAAGAAAGACAAGGTGCGAGATTTTATTTTTCTTTTAATGCAGCGAGTCGGCAGCAGATTAGATATTTCTAAAATCTCCAAAGAGTTAGGCGTGGCGAAAGATACAATTAACGCTTATCTGTCCTTTTTGAAAGATACTTATTTAATCTCCACAATCAGCCCTTTTTCAACTAATCGCGATACTGAAATCCGAAGCGCTAAAAAAATATACTTTATTGATACAGGAATTTTAAACCATTTTGCCAAATTATCAGAAGGTTCAATTTTTGAAAATACTTGTTTTAATTTGTTGTCTCAAAAAGGATCTGTTCAATATTATCAGCGAAAAAACGGCGTAGAAATTGACTTCATTTTTAATAAAAAAATCGCTTACGAAATTAAGTTTTCAGCGCAGCAGCAATACATAAATTCTTTAGGCCGCACCGCTAAGTCAATCAATATCTCCAATTACAAACTCATTAGCAAGAATTATTTCAACAACCCAAAAGTAAGTTTTGCTTTTATTTTATAATTTTAACTTTATGCGAAAAATAACTATTT
>JAGLJD010000083.1 GCA_023142625.1 Candidatus Parcubacteria bacterium
AATCTTTTTGGGTTTTGCCGCCTTTTTTGATTTTACTGTTTGAACGCGTTTTTTGACTTTCAAAATTTTCACCGCTTTTTTATTCGCTAAATTTGCCTGCTTTTTTTTTGCCTTTTTGGGCTTTAATTTTATTTTTGTTTTAAGCATAATAAAATTTGATTTAATTAAAACTGCTATATCTGTTATAATTCTAATTTTAATAATCTCTCGTCTAACTTTTTCGCGCGCGCCAGCAACTCGCCTATCATATCTTCAGCGTCATTTTCTTCCGCCTTTTTTATCTCTTTTTCTATTTTTACTTTCTGTTTTAGAATATAACTTTTTTTTAATTCGCGCAAATTTTTTTCCGCCTGTTTTTCCGCCTGCTTTAAATTAAAATCTAAAAAATCCCTTTCCGCCAGCAATAAAAAACTTTGCGACAAATTAAAAAGCGCTTCATCTTCTTGTTTTAAAATATTAACAAATTCATCAACGGAAAAATTTTGCTGTTCATCTTTATAAAAATCAGATAAGCGTCCGCAAAAACCGATTATTTTTTCATCTGCTAAAATTTTTAAGTCAAAATCAGCCGCTAAAAAAATACTGGGAAATTTCAATAAAATCGCCGCCATCTCTTCCGCGATTTGCAAATTCCTCTCTTTTTTTACTCCTGCCTTTCCGCTTTTGATCTCTGCTTCTTGCCGCTTATAATTTTTATTCTTGTTGATTTTTTTTATATCATCGCGAATGCTTTCCTCTGGAACATCCGCAACCGCGGCTAATTTTTTAATATAATAATTCCGTTCAACTAAATTAGGCACTTTCCAAATCGCTGGAAAGCACATATTGTAAATTTCTTTTCTGCCAGAAAGGGTTTCAGATGAAAAATTTTCTATCGCTTGACGCAGATAATATTCTAAAATTGGCTCCGCATTCTTAATAGCCCCTACCCAATCCTCTAAATTATTTTTTATGCATTCGTCCGGGTCGCTCTTTAATGGAAGCCTGATCATCTTAATATCCATTCCTAATTCAATCGCCAAATCAATCCCTTTCTTAACGGCATTCTGCCCTGCTAAATCAGCGTCAAACGCTAATAACAGATTATCGCTGTATCTTTTTAAAATTCTAATCTGTGTTTCGGTTAAAGCCGTCCCAGAAGTAGCAACGCTATTTTTATCGCCAGCGCTATGCGCTGAAATCAGATCCATCTGCCCTTCAACCAAAATTACGCTGTTTTTTTGCCGAATTGAATTTTTCGCTTTGTCTAATCCATATAAAATTTCGCTCTTATTATAAATATCCGTCTGAGGGCTGTTAATATATTTAGCGCTGTCGATTTTATCCAAAGCGCGCGCGCTAAATCCGACTGTCTGTCCGTGCAGATTATTTATCGGAAACATCAATCGGTTGCGAAAACGGTCATAACAGCGGCTGCTGCCGTCTTTTTTTACCAACAGTCCGCTTGCTAAAATCTCGTCTTGTTTATATCCCTTGCTTGCCAAAAAACTCATCGTTTTGTCCCAAAAATTCGGCGCGTATCCTAATTCAAAATCGCTTACGGACTGCTCGCTCACTTTTCTCTCCCGCAGATAAGCGCGGCACGATTCTGCCGCTGGCGATTTTTTCAAAAGATAGGCATAAAACTTTTTTGCTAATTCATTGATATCCAGCAGCCTATTTTTGCGGTTAACAATTTTCGGATCTTGCGGCTTTAATTGCACGCCTGCCTTTTTCGCCAAAAGTTTCAGCGCTTCTATAAACTCAATCCCTTCTATTTTCATTACAAACGAAAAAATGTCGCCGCCTTCTGAACAGCCAAAGCAATGCCACGACTGCCTTTCCGGGCTAACCATAAAAGACGGCGTTTTCTCTTGATGAAAAGGGCAAAGCGCCTTAAAATTTTTCCCTGCTGGAATTAATTTAATGTATTCTTGAAGTACATCAACAACATCTAATTTTGATTTTATCTCTTCTGTGTGCGAAAGCATAAAATTTAAAAAATTAATCTAACGGGCTTTTAATTTCCCTTAACTTATTATTCGCAACCTTTGTGTATATCTGCGTGGTTTCTAGTCGCGCATGCCCTAAAAGTTCTTGAATGTATCTTATATCGGTTCCCGCTTCAAGCAAATGAGTAGCAAAACTATGTCGCAAAGAATGACAACTTGCTTGTTTTTTTATTTTAGCGTCTTTAAACGCTTGTGTAAATACTTTTTGAACGGTTCTTTCTGTTAATTTTCCGCCTCTGCTGTTTTTAAAAATATAGTCATTTATTTTTTTGTTTTTTGTGTATTTTTCTAAAATGTCTGCGACTTTTTTTGACATTATAGTTATCCTGTCTTTTGCGCCTTTTGCCTGCCTGACTTTAAGTATTTTGCTTTTAAAATCTAAATCTTTTACTTTTACAGTTATTATTTCAGATACCCTTAGACCCGAAGAATACATTAAAGCTAATAATAATTTATGCTTTACATTTTTAATAATTGCTAATATTTTTTTTACTTCTTCTTTTGTTAAAACTTCTGGAAGTTTTTTTACCTGTTTTGCGCGAGGAATATTAACAAAAAACCTTCGATATAAAATTTTTTCAAAATAAAGTTTCAACGCGCTATAAGCTGTATTTAAAGTTGAACTTGATTTTTTATCATCCACCAATTTTTCTAAATAATTTCTAATATCTTCCGTGTTAACAGTTTTTGGATTTTTATTTGCATAATTTAATATATCTATGATATAATACAAATAAGACTTAATTGTTTTATCGCTAAATCTGCGCAATTTCATTTCCTGCTTTAATTTCAATATTGGGTCTTGGCTTGGATAATAATGGCTTTGTTTCATAATCTATTTATGATTTAAAGTTTATATAAATATTTTAGTTTATTTAAAACATTAAGTCAACAAATTCGTATATAACTTGTTAGGCGAAATAAAATTTAAATCACTTTTTTGTTCTTAATTCAACAAAAGGAGGCATTATCATGTTTAATGAACTGAAAGAGGCTCTAAAAATTGGAAAGTTTGTGGCTTTAACCATGACGGAAGATGGTGAAATTAAAATTGCTGGTTCATATGATAGAAAAATAATTGATTATGATGTTTTTTCGGCAAAAAATCCGGAAATCATGTCTCAATTCCCAGAAAAAGTAATTTTAATAGAAACTCACTATCTAGTCCGCAAACAATGAATCTTTAAACTGATCGGGTGAATATCATTAGCTCAAAATATTCACCCGACCAAAAAAGTGATTTAAATTTTACATCTCCTAACAACGCGATAAGCGGCTCCAAAAAAATTCCTTAATAATGATAATAAGGAGTAAATTTTTTTTCCGACCCAAATTTTTGCTTCTCTTTTCTTTATAATATATAATAA
>JAGLJD010000084.1 GCA_023142625.1 Candidatus Parcubacteria bacterium
CGCAGCATATTTTTGAATTCAAAATATATTTTTTTAACTTCTGGCGGATCGTAAACAATCCAAAATTTGTTTAAATTTTTATTGTAATCGTAAAAAGCGTCGTTAAGCATAATTCCATTTTCAGTAATGCTGAATTTTACTTCCATCGGTTTTTTTCTGCGCGATTCAACAATAATTAAAGCAAGCATGACTAAAATAATGATAAATAAAAAATTATCTGTTTTAAAGTTATAAAAAATCAGTGATATAAAAATTATAGAAACTATAATATACCATCTTCGGCTGCGGTCGTATTTTATATACTCGGGGAATGTCCAGCTTTTGATAATTTTACCGTATATATTTTTAATCTTTTCTTTAGCCATAAATTGACAAAAACAAAAATTATTCTATTATTACTAATAATCTTGAATATTTTTTAATATTTATTTTATTATAGATTATCATCGTTTTATTGTCAAAGATATCGGATGTCAGATATCAGATATCGGAACTCGGATTTCGGATTATTTTTTAAAAATATCTGATATTTGAAATCCGAAACGGAGATGTCGCATAGCGGTTGTCAGCCATAGGCTGGTCCGCCTTGGGCGGAAAAATCTAAAAAATATGGAAGCGTGGCAGAGCGGTCTAATGCGCCGGTCTTGAAAACCGGAGAACCCGCAAGGGTTCCGGGGGTTCGCCACGGCATCCGCCGTGGCGCCCTGTCGGATGACAGGGCGAATCCCTGCCTCTCCGCCAATTTTATTTTGATTACTAAATAAAATTATGTTATTGTAACCATATAATTTTTAATTAAAAATTTATGAAAAAATCATTTAGGTCGTTGTTGTTAATTGTAGGAATTATTATAGCGCTTGTTATTTTATATTTAATATGGATAGCAGTATTTGACACTAAATGGCTTGATTTAAAAAGAAAAACTTATGAAAATGCTCGGTATAATTTTAGCCTGAAATATCCGGGAAACTGGACATTAGGAGAAGCAGGCACTAATAATGCCGGACGAGAATTATATTCATCAGACAAAGAAGTCTCTTGCTATGCTTATGGCTTTACTAACGCGCTTATGAACGATAAAGACGAACCGCAGACTCTGGATGAATTTGTTGATTGGCTGACTGATTATGGCAGCCAAGAAGTATTACAAAGAAATAATACGATTTTGGCAGGCAAACAGGCTATTAAATTATTAATTAAAGAGGAAACAACATATAAAGAAGCGATTTATTCTTTAGGCAAAGAGACTGGGATCGGTTTTTATTGTATTTATCCTGATATGGAAACAATAGAAGAATACGCAACTGTATTTAATCAGATAATTAAAAGTTTTGAAATTAAAATTGATTTAGACAACGAAACCGCAAAAATAGGAACAGGAAATTGCGCTAATTTGCTTAATGGCGCGGTTGCTCCATTAGAAGATTTAGAAATATTTACAGATATGAAATATACGGGCGTAACTATGATTAGCAGAAAAAATTGGGATAGAAAAATGCTTCCTAAAAAAGTTATTGATTTAGAGGGAAGGGGTTATATCTGTTCTCCTATGCCCTTAGAATTTGAAGATACGGCGAGCGGTGAAGGCATTAATGCCCAGCCGAATGTTACTAAGGTTGAGTGGCAATGCGAATTGGAATATAATGATTGGAAATATTTAGAAATTAATGATGAAGCAGGAAAACAATATGTGGAAAAGAATGGGTTTAATTGCGAAAAGCAAGAATGCTTTTTAGATAATAATCAAACTGGGTTTGTTTGGCTGTGTTTTAAATGATAATTTAATTAATTGATAGCATTATGAAAAAGAATAATCTGTTTTTACTAATTTTTTTATCATCATTTGTTTTTATCGTTGCTGGTTGCGGCAATAATAACAATCAAGCAATCAATAAAGAAAAGAGCTTGCCTCCTCCTTTGGTTATTCCTCCATTGCCAGCAGAAGCGGTGGAAATTTATATGCGGCATACTTTAGGCGCGATTCCAAACGCAAAAATTGATTATGATCAGGCAAAAAAATATTTAAGCGATGAATTAAAGCAGCAATTTACAGATTCTTCGTTCGTGCCGGCAAGTTATTGCATTCAGGACGGGCCGACAGATGTAAAAATAATATCAGATGAAATAAAAACTTCGTCAATTAGCGTTGTGGTTGGCGCTTTGTATGGAAATAAATGGCATGAGATGTGGGAATTTATATTAATACCTGACAAAACCAACAAAGATAATCATTGGCTTATCAGTGAAATTAAATGCTTAAATTAATTATAAATTAAAATAAAATTTATGCGCGTAAAAACAGTTTTTTTATTGGCAGTTATGTTTTGTTTGGTTGTTTTGGCTGGCTGCTCTATAACTGATTCGGATAATACAACATCCGATTCTGGCAAATCCAAAACAACAAAAGTTAGCATGGAGGGTTTTTTTAAGGAGTACTGCGGCATCTATGTTAATAAATTTCAAAGCAGAGATTTAAAAAGTTATAGGATAGAGGAGTCTGGCAATATGGGCTATGGATATTATGAGAGTATAGACGAGTGTATAGAGGAAATGCTAAAAATTGACAAATTAGCCGAAGACGCTTGCGAGCAGTATGGTAAAGCTAGCGGCATAGATTGCGGCGAAGCTATGTTTGCGCGGCAGGAAAATTTTAAAAAAAATATGACTCAAAGCGGCTGTGTTGAAAATGGCAAAAGCAACCGCTGTTTCTTATTTGACACTTCCCAATCCAGATGGGCCGATGCATCAGCCGATCAAACAAGAGAGGCTAATATTAAATATTCCGAATGTTTGCAAAAAGTTGAATATGCTTGCGCTGAATTGCCAAAAAATTGGTAATTGATTAAAATAAAAAGATTTTAATATTTTTTAACTCACAAAAGATAGAGATTAATTTTAAATATAGAGTTAAATAAAACAGGCTTAAAGCCTGTTTTTATTATTGTTTTGATTGCATAAAAAAGAAAAAAGTTGTGTTTAGAATAATTGAATTATTTGCGGGCAACAGATAGTGATAGGAATTTATTGAAATCAGTGTTAAAGCATTTTCGTTTTTCTTTGATTAAGAGGGAGCCAAAATAGAAAATTAAAAATAAATTAACCCATAATCAAGTAAAAATATTTATTTAAATCAGTATTTAAATATAGATTTTAATATTTGGCATTGACTTTATTTTTAAAACGGTTTGTTTAAGATTGCTAAAATGATAATTGTTTAGTAAAATTAAGCTAAATCAAACGGACGCGTTATTCAGGGAGAATAATAAAAGTTGAATAAAATTAAAACAATAATTTTAAATAAGAAAGGTGGTGAATAAATATGAAAAAAATAATTTTAGGTTTAGCAAGCATAGCTTTAGTTTTTGGCTTAATAGGCAGCGTTGGCGCCATAAACACTGCTTCTAAAAAAGATCAAAAGAAAAAATTCAGCCTTCCGGAAAACGCGGTAGAAGTTTCCCATGGAGTTTTTTATCTTGGAGAATCAATGAATAAAGGGGAAGTAGTAGAAGGATATGCTTTTGTTCATTACGCAAAGTCTACTGCCAAATCCAAACCGGTATGGGATGATACAGTAGATATATATAAATTCATGCGCGGTGGATTGAAGTGGGCTAATACTATACAATATAAAATAAACCCTAGTTACATTGGAGGCTTAGATCAAAACGATGTTGAAATCACTTTAAATGCAAGCTTGGAAATATGGGATTCAGAAATTTCATTTGAGTTTTTTGATTCAATTACTACAACAACTGAAACTTCTGTTGGCTTCGATGGTACAAATATAGTAATATGGGGATATTTAGGTAGTTCAGGAACTATTGCCCAGAATACAATCTGGTTTAATAGAAGGACAAAAGAGATAGTGGAATCTGATGTTGTGTTTAACACACACTATATTTGGAGCGCAGTTGAAAATTGTCCAGATAATGCCATGGACCTGCAAAACATAGCAACCCACGAATTCGGGCACAACGGTTTAGGCGACCTGTATATGCCAAAAAGCGTAGAACTTACAATGCACGGGTACAGTGATTACGGAGAAACCAAGAAACAAGATTTGGGAACTGGCGATGTTTCGGGAATTCAGGAATTATACGGAAATTAGATTTTTTATTTTTAAATACTTATTTAAATCATTATTTAAATATGGATTTTAGAATTGGTATTGATTTTATTTTCAAAATAGTTTAAGATAGTAATATATAAACAGGCATTATGCCTTTGTTTTATTTTGAATTAAAATGCTATTTGATTGGCATATTTTGCCTTTGTGTTTAATAGATACCAAATTTATCGGCGCTTAAAGCGCGCTTTGTACCCGTAGCTCAATTGGATAGAGTGTCTGGCTTCGGACCAGAAGGTTGCAGGTTCGAGTCCTGCCGGGTACACATGGCTTGCCATATAAGTGTTTCTATCCGCTTGTAGCTCAACTGGCAGAGCAGGGGCCTCTTAAGCCCAAGGTTCTGGGTTCGATTCCCAGCGGGCGGACAAATTTGGAGCGCAGCGGATATTGCGTTTTCCGCCAAGTCCCATTTACAAATTTTAAATAAATTGTTATTATATAGTTAAAGTTAGATTTATAATTTTAATTTTGCAGTTTGCATAACGAATTGCATTTTTTTTAAGTTTATGGCAAAAGAACAGAAAATTTTTCATATAGATAAAAAAGTATTAGCGGAGATTAAAAAATCTTTAGAAGCGCGGCGCGATAAAATAAAAGTTGAGTTGGATAAATTTACAAAAGAGGATAAGCATGAACATGAAAAGCACAAGGCGATTTTTCCGGAATTTGGCGACAAAAATGACGAGAACGCCATTGAGATCGCTACATTCACAGACAATATTTCAATCGGAAAGTCTTTAGAATATATACTGCGCGACATAGAAGATGCCTTGAAAAGGATTGAAAAAGGAATTTATGGCATTTGCAAATATTGCCATCAGCCAATTCCTCAAGAGCGGCTGAAAATCAGACCGGTATCCTCGGCTTGCATTAAATGCAAAAAAAAGATAAAAGGGGAATCATAGATAGATTTTATTAGAGTTTTATGCATCGCGGCATTTTAGCCGCTTTGTTTATTTATATCAACGGTAAAGATAAAATTTTAATAATTTTAATCATATCAAAATTTCTATACAAAAAGTTATAATTAAATTATTATTAATAATAATTAAAGGGCTGGTATTGATTAAAAATATCTTTGTTTTGATTTTTATCACTCCGATTTATAAAGTTTTGAGTTTTTTATTCAAGATTTTATACAGATATGGCGGCAGGTTTTTTTTTATTAAATCTTATAAAATTTATAGCATTATAAAAAAGAATTTGCGGGATAATTTTTTTCTAATTAAAAATAAATTTTTGCATATTTTTGGAAGCAGATATATTGTTCATTTTATTATTATAATTATTGCCGGGCTGGTTATCACTTCCAACACAAAAGCCAATGAAGTAAAAATTGGAACGATTAAAATAACCGATAATAGCTTAATCAGCAAATTAGTCAAAACGGGAGAATTTAAAGACAGCGATCAGATCAGCGAATTAATAGAAGAGAATATTGAAATAACAGGGGTTGTAAAAAAAAGAATAGATTCATATCTTTATAAAAAAGATGAGGCGATTTCATATCGCCCGCGGCTGAATGTGGCTCTCGAAAGGAAAGATTATCATGTTTTATCGCAAAACGGGGACACAGTTTTAATCCCAAGCATCATAAACACTAAAAAAGCCCAGCGAGAAAGAACAGAAGTAGAATATTATATTGTTCAGGACGGCGATACAGTGTTTGATATTGCTAAAAAATATAATGTAACAGCAAATACTATTATTTGGGAAAACGGTCTTAATCGTTACGGATTCATTAAACTTGGACAAAAATTAGCAATTTTGCCGACAACAGGCGTAACCTATAAAGTGAAGAAATACGACACAATAAGCAGAATAGCCAAAAAATATAATATTGAAGAAACAGATATAATTAAATCCAATAATATTACAAGCGTTTCAGTTTTGCAAATAGGTCAAAAACTAATTGTTCCGGGAGCAAGGCAGTCTCCGCCTCCTGCCGCAGCCGCAGTTTCAAAAATTTCCAGCTATGTTAAGCCAGCGACAGTTCAAAAAACTTCCGTTAGAAGTTCAACAAGGCTGTTGTGGCCGGCAAGTTGCCGCACTATTAGCCAATATTATCATTGGAGGCATCACGCGATAGATATTGCCTGCAAGCAAGGAACTCCAATTTATGCGGCAGAGGACGGAGTAATAAAATCTTCTGGCTGGGCGTCTGGCTATGGAAAACGCGTTATAATCAATCATGGAAATGGGATGCGGACTTTATACGCGCATTTAACTAAAATTTATATAAGTCCGGGGCAGGCTGTCAACAGGGGCGATACGATAGGATTAATGGGGTCAACAGGCTGGTCAACAGGACCGCATCTGCATTTTGAAGTAGTTGTGAATGGAATTAAAAAGAATCCGCTGTCGTATATAAAATAGACCTGCTGCATAATAATTTAAATTTTTAAATTATGAATTATAATAATAATCAAATCCATCCTTATAAAAAAATCGCTTTTAATTTTTTGTTTATCTCTGTTATTTTAGCGGCTTTGGTAGGATATTTTGTATTTTATCAGGTGAAAGTTTATATTACTCCAGCAAGAGAAAAAGTCGTTTCAACATTTTTGATTCAGATTCAAGAAGACGGAAAAGAGATATTAAGCGAAGGAATTATCAATGGAACAATTGATGAGAAGGGATTAGAAAGCGAAAGAGAATTTTCAGCGTCAGCCGTTAAAGAGAAATTTTTAAGCCAAAACGGAAAAGTTTTTATTATTAACATCGCTGATTTTAATCAGCCGCTTGTTGCCACAACTAGGCTGCTTACCGCCGATAATATTCTGTTTAGAATTAAAAATAGCGTTACGGTTCCAGCTGGAGGGGAAGTTGAGGTAGAAGTTTATCCAAGCGATGAAAATTTTAATAGCGTTATTAAGCCGTCAAAAATGACAATTCCAGGTCTATCGTTAAGTTTGCAAGAAAAAATTTACGCTGAAAATAGGCAGGATTTAGGAGGAACAGAAGAAGCGAAAACGCTTAGCCAAGAGGATATTGATATTGCCAGAGAGACCTTGTCTGAAGATTTATATAAACAGATTAAAGATGAGTTTGCCGCCGCCAACAGCAAGAAGATTAATTTTAATCTATTGGGTAAAATTCCTAAAATTAAAAATGTTGATTTAAAAGAGGTGGTTTTAATAAAAGTTGATAGAAATATCGGAGATGAGTGCGAGAAATTCAAGCTGTTTTTAAAAGCAAAGGTCATAGAGATATCTTTTGATGAAAATAAAATTGAGGAGTTAGCGAACAAGAAAATATTAGACGACATTCCTGATGATAAAAAATTTCTTAAATTAGACAAGCATAATTTTAATTATGTTGTTGAAAATTATGATCTTGATAAAAAAATAGCGTATATTAAAGTATATATTTCCGGCGAGATGGCGATTAGCGAAGAGAGCAGAATTTTAGATAAAAGCAAATTCGTCAATATGTCGTTTACGGAATTGGAAAATTATTTAAAGAAATTTCCATCCGTGGAGGATGTTGAAATATCGTCAGCAGGCAGCTGGTTTAAAACAGTTCCAAATAATAAAAATAAGATAAAAATAATTATAAAAGATTAGGTTTGCTGGATAATAAATTAAATTTTATGGCGAAATTTATTATTTAGCAAATTTATTAAATAGAAAAATATGACACAGCATTTTAACGAAAAAAATTTTAATGAAGAAGTTATTGAAGCGTCTAATAGCAAGCCGGTTTTAGTTGATTTTTTTGCCAGCTGGTGCGGACCGTGCCAGGCGCAGTCGCCGATTATTGACGAATTGGCGGAAAGTTTTGAAGAGAAAGCGATTATCGGAAAAATTGACACTGGAACATCGCAGCGGATAGCCGCTGATTACAGAGTGATGAGCATTCCAGCGATTATGATTTTTAAAAACGGCGAAGTTGTTGAAAATTTTGTCGGGATGCAATCCAAGGAAATATTAGAAAAAGCGGTTAATAAATATTTGTAAGAAAATTTATACTGGAGCAAAAAAATTTTATGAATATTGATTTGCATATCCATACAATTGCCAGCGGTCATGCGTCTATCGCGCTTCAAGAATGGAATTTGAATTATTGGATAAAAAAATTGATGTCGGGGAAATTAGATAGATTATGGCAAGAATTGCCATATCTTGACAAAATATTGTTATTTAATATAATTAGAATTAAATAATAAACTTTAACTTTAACTTTAAAATTATGATTACTTATAATATTTCTTTAAATAAAGAATTGGCGCAAATTGTTGAAAAAAAAATTAAATCAGGAAAATTCGCAAATCGCAGCGAGTTTTTTCGACAAATTTTGCGGTCTATGTTTTTATCAGAAAAAGCAGGCAATATTGAAAACGATTTTATTTACAGCGAGCCGCATTACAGCGAGTTGCGAAAAAGAATAAAAAATTTAAAAACAGGAAAAGAAAAGATTGTCAATTCAAAAGAATTTGACAAAGAATTTAATCTGTAAATATGCATAATTTCGTCGTTATAAATTCGTGCAAAAAAGATTTTAAAAAATTAGATCGCGAAACTCAAAATTTTTTAAGTAAATTTTATGGAATTTGAATTATTGGACAAAAAAATAGATAAAATTTCGGCGGATTGCGAAGTTGTTTTTGTTGTTGATAAAAACTTAAAGCATAAATGGATAAAAGATTCAGAGCATTTTAAATTATTGAAGTTTAAAGCGGAGGCTGAAGAGGCGGTTTTTGTTCCGCATAAAAAAAGGCTGTATATAGCGATCGGTTCATTGGAACACGACAGCATCCGAACCGCTTGCGCCCAAGCGATTAGAATTTTGAAAAAAACGAATTTTCAATCAATAAAAATCGGGCTTTATGCCGGCAAGGAATTCGCGCCTGACAATATTAGATCGATAGCAGAGGGCTTTATATTAGGAGGATATATTTTTGACAAGTATAAAACAAAAAAGGTCAAAAGCCGAGTTAAAAAAATAGCTGTATCGTCCGAAGAGTATAGTGGAAAAACCATTAGCGCGAAAGTTATTAAAGAAGAATTAAGAACAGGAAAAATTTTAGCCGACGCGGTAAATTTTACAAGAGAAATCGCAAATCAGCCGCCTGACGATATGACGCCTGTTCAGATGGGTGAAGCCGCTGAAAAATTGGCAAAAGAGAATGATTTGCAATGCAAAATTTACGGAGAGGAATTTTTGAAAAAAAATGGAATGAACGCTTTTTTAGCCGTGAGCCGCGGAAGCATCCATCCGCTGCGGCTTATTCATTTAATATACAAGCCGAAAAACGCGGAAAAGAAGATTGCGATTGTCGGAAAGGGGATTACTTATGACAGCGGCGGATTAAGTTTGAAGCCGCCGAGTTCTATGGTGACAATGAAGTCTGACAAAAGCGGCGCTGGGGCAGTTTTAGGCGTTATGTCTATTGTTAAAAAATTGAATTTGCCATTTGAGGTTCATGGAATTATAGGCGCCGCGGAAAATATGATCGGCGGAAACGCTTACAAGCCAGACGATATTTTAACAGCCAAAAACGGAAAAACTATTGAGGTTAAGAATACGGACGCAGAGGGAAGGCTTGTGCTTGCGGATTGCTTGTGCTACGCGCAGGAATTTGCGCCTGATTACATTTTAGATTTTGCCACTTTGACAGGCGCGTGCGTTGTCGCGCTTGGCGAATATACGGTCGGCGTGATGGGGTTTAATAAAAAATTGAAAAAGGAGATTATGCTGGCGGCAAGCGCGAGCGGAGAATTATCAGCCGACCTGCCTTTTAATAAATATTTGCCAAAGCTATTAAAAAGCGAAATTGCTGATGTTAGCAACATGAGTTCTTCTAATTATGGCGGCGCGATTACAGCAGGACTGTTTTTAAGCGAATTTATCAAGAAAGAGAATAAGGATAAATGGGCGCATCTGGATATTGCAGGTCCTGCTTATGTTGAAAAAGAGTGGGGATGCAACCCTTATGGAGCAAGCGGCGCTGGAGTAAAAATGGCAATAAGATGGATGGCGAATTTGTCTTGACATTTTATTTTATTATCTTATAATAAAATAAAATTAGCACTCTTGAAATGGAAGTGCTAATAGTAATTTAATTTATAATTTAGTAGTTTATTATTATGCGATACAGGCATTTTTTTGCTTTTATTTATAGTTTTTAAACTATTTTGTTTTTATGGAGATAAAACCATTGAATGACAATGTTATTGTCAAAGGAATTTCCGAGGACGAAGTTACAAAATCAGGCATTGTTCTTCCTGA
>JAGLJD010000085.1 GCA_023142625.1 Candidatus Parcubacteria bacterium
AATCCTCTAAATCTTTAAAAGCGCCATTCGCTTTTCTCTCTTTAATAATCTCTTCAACAATATTCTGCCCGACATTTTTAACTGTGAGCAGCCCGAAGCGAATTTTTCTTTCTGTTTCAGACGGGACAACCGTAAAATGCTTAAAACTTTCATTAACATCTGGCGGCAAAACTTTAATCTCAAGCCGCTGGCATTCTTGGACATCAGTGGCGATTTTGTCCATATCGCCCTCATTGGAAGTTAAAAGCGCCGCCATAAATTCAACTGGATAATTCGCTTTTAAATAAGCGGTCTGATATCCGATTAAAGCATAGCAGGCGGCGTGGCTGCGGTTAAATCCGTACTCCGCGAATTTTTCCATATCTTCAAATGTCTGCTCCGCTAATTTTTTGTTAATCTTATTTTCAACGCATCCGCTGATAAATTCGCTTTTCATTTTCGTCATCAGCTTGGCAATCTTTTTCCCCATCGCTTTTCTTAAAGTATCTGCCTGCCCGCCGGTAAAATTCGCCATATCTTTTGAGAGCTGCATTACTTGTTCCTGATAAACAATCACGCCATAAGTATTTTTTAAAGCCTCTCTCATTATGGAATGCTTATAGGTAATCTCTTTTTTGCCGTGCTTGCGGGCGATAAATTCGTCAACCATTCCAGAATTCAGAGGACCTGGGCGATATAGCGCTACCATAGCTATAATATCTTCAAAAACTGTCGGTTTAAGCTGCTTTAAATACCGCCGCATTCCGCTACTTTCAAATTGAAAAACGCCAGTTGTCTCTCCGTTGGCAAAAAGTTGGAAAGTTTTCTGGTCGTCAAGCGGTATGCTGTCAATATTAATTTCATCGCCTTTGGTGTTTTTAATAATATTCAAAGCGTTTTCAATAATCGTGAGGTTTCTTAATCCTAAAAAATCCATTTTTAATAATCCGAGAGCTTCAATCGGCTTCATGGAATATTGCGAAACAATTGTCTGGTCTCCACTTGAAGCGCGCTGCATCGGCGAATTATTAACAACTGGATCTTTTGTGATTAAGACAGCGCAAGCGTGTGTTGACGCGTGGCGCGCCACGCCTTCCAATTTCAAGGCTGTGTCTAAAATATTTTTCGCGTCAGCTTCATTCTTGTATGCCTCTCTTAATTCCGCGACTTCTTCAACAGCTTTTTTAAGCGGCATAAACATCGGAATCATTTTTGCCAGCTTGTCACAATAGTTATAATTAAAATCCAAAACCCGCCCTGAATCGCGGATCGCGGCGCGCCCAGCCATTGTTCCAAAAGTTATAATCTGCGCTACCTTGTCCCGCCCGTATTTTTCCTCAACATAGCGGATTACTTCATCCCGCCTCGTATCCGCGAAATCCAAATCAATATCAGGCATTGAAACTCTGTCTGGATTTAAAAATCGCTCAAACATCAAATCATACTTTAGAGGATCTAAATTTGTTATTCCTAAAAGATAAGAAACTATGCTTCCAGCGGCAGATCCGCGTCCAGGCCCGACAACAATTTTATTTTTTTTCGCCCAACTGACAAAATCCTGCACAATTAAAAAATAATCAGGAAAACCCATTTTGTTTATAACGCTTAATTCATATTCCAGCCGATCTGTAATTTTTTTCTTAAAATCAGCATCTCTATTTTTAATAAAATATTCAGGGTATCTTTTTTTCAATCCTCGCTCACACAAATCTTTCAAATATTCCTCAGATGTTTTTTTATGCGGAACTGAAAAATCAGGCAGCTTAATTTCGCCCAACTCAATTTTCAGGTTGCATTTTTTAACAACGGCAGCCGTATTGCTTACTGCTTCCGGCAAATCATAAAATTCTTCTTTCATTTTTTCTGGACTTTTAAAAGAAAAATCGTTTCCGAGCATTGTGAGCCGATCTTTATCGTTCTTCTTCTTTTTCATCTGCAGGCACAATAAAGCATCCTGCGCTTCATCGTCTTCTGTGTTAATATAATGGACATCGTTAGTCGCCACTAACGGAATTCCCATCTCCTTTCCAACCTGAATAAGTCCTTGGTTAGCTTTTTCCTGCTCTTCTAAATTCGGATGCCGCTGGACTTCAAGATAAAAATCATCGCCGAACAACTTTAAATATTTCTGCGCCGCCTCTTTCGCTTTTTCCTTTCCGTTAGACAAAAACGCCTGTGGGACTTCGCCTTGCAAGCAGGCAGATAAAGCGATTATTCCCTCGCTATATTTTTCTAAAATCTCCCAGTCAATTCTCGGCTTGTAATAATATCCTTCCAGATGCGCCAAGGTGGTGAGCTGGAGCAGGTTTTGATAGCCGATCCTATTTTTTGCCAAAAGCGTTAAATGGTATCTTGTCTGTTTTGTCCTGTCTAATCTTGAGCCATTAACCAAATACGCTTCAACCCCGATAATCGGCTTGATCCCGGCTGCCAAAGCTTTTTGATAAAACTCAATCGCGCCATACATAACTCCATGATCCGTCAACGCAACAGCTTCCATATTATATTCTTTCGCTTTTGCGATTATGTCGTCAATTTTCGCCAATCCGTCCAGCAAACTGTAATGGCTATGAACATGTAGATGGGTAAATTTCATAAAATAATAAAATAATTTTATTATTTTATTATAACACCTAAAAATTTTTCCGCAAAAAAATAATAATAGGGGCGTATTGCAATACGCCCCTACTGAATAGTTATAATAGTATTGTGGAATTTTAATGTAAAATATAATTTTTAGCAAAACGCGCGATCGTACAAAATGCTAAAATTTAATTTGTTGGTTTTGTTTAATACTGTTGGTTCTATTGTCCCCGCTCCTCGCGAGGGGCGGGGCTGTGGAACGGAACCAACAAAGGTTTTAAAAATATAGGATTTAGGTTGGGAGGGTGGAATTAATAGCAAATACATTTTGTCGTGTGGATAACTTTTTTTTGACAAAAAGTAAAAATATGCTATATTAGAAATACAAAAACCTGTATTCTGAACTGTTACCGGATGGTAGCGTGGCTGGGACACCCAGCATAGGGACATGGTTGGAAAAGACCTTTTTTAAGGTCTTTTTTTGTTATCTAAAATGCCATTCATCTTCTATGCGTTTTTTTATTATATTTCTGTAAATATTATAATCCTTTTTATTTTTATTTTGCGCCCGATTAATACTGCCAGCGACCATATCTGCCAACTGAACTAAAACATTATTTTTTGAATCAACCATTTTACAATTAAGCATTATTTTCCTATTTTTACTATTAAGTTCTTTCCGAAGATAAGTAAAAAAATTCCTTCTAAAAATTCTATTGCCACTTCCATCCATTCTTATTTTAGCGTTTAAAATACTATTGTTATTATTTTTTAAAACTTCTTTAATAAAATAAGCGTAAAAAGAATTTTTATCCTTTTTTAATTCATTGCTATAAATAATAGATTTATCAACGACTAAACATCTAATACGAAAATCAAATTTGTTAATAGTTTTTAAAAATTTTATTCTAAAATCTTTCCGTGTTTTAAAAAATCTAAATTCAGTTTGTTCCCTAAAACCTATTTTTCTTTTTAATTCTTTTATCGCCACTGCTGTTTTTTCCGCTTCTAATTCATCATCAAAAATAACCATTGAGATAATAAAATGGGTAGTGGAACCTTTATTTAATTTGAATCCCGGATCGCCTGAGTCGTCTATAAAAACTAACATGAAAATTTATTTAAAAAATTATTTATTTCTGCTTTCCACAATCTCAATTTCCTCCTCCGTCAACCCATACAACTCATAAACCATCTCATCAATCTTTCTCTCCAAATCCGTTGTGTCCGCATTAGAATTTTGTTTTTTCTTTTCCAAGATCTGATCAACTAATTTGATAAATGGTTTTTGTTGTTCGGGTTGCTCAATAATTTTTTTGGGAATAGGAATTTGCTTAATATAAAAATTATAAAAATCCATTCCTCTGATTGCCCGCGAATAAATAAAATTATATGCATACCAACTAACAAAATTGGAATTTAAAAAAGCGAGCCAAAATTTTTCTTCAATTTTAGAATCAAGTTTAAATGTTGTTAATGTATTTGTTATTATAATTCCCTCATCATCATAACAAGCAGTAATTTTTATATGAGGAATTGGATTTTCAATGTGAGCAATTAATCGTTGACAAATAACTTTAGACTTAGAAAATTTTCTTAATTCCTCCGCTTTTAATTTGCCTTCGTTTTTTAAATATCTATTTTGTTTCATTCTCCATTTATCAATATCTATGCCTTTCAATAATTTGTATTTTGTCGGTTTGTCCGAAAAAAAGTTAGTTCCGATTGCTAATCCTAAATCGCCTTCAACTAAAATTTCCTCGATTCTATTTTTTGATATTTTTTTAAAAATTTCTGGATATAGCTCTTTATATATTTGAGCTGTATAATTTTCCATAAAAATTTTATCTTTTTCTATTTTAGCAAATTCAATAATTTGATTAGTCTTGTCTAAATAAGCAACATTAACTTTTTTATCTTGCCTGTTTTTGCTTAAACCAAAAATATTTTGTTCCAAAAGCACATTCTCAAAAGCCTTGCTTGAATCCATTAAAAATGTCAAACAATATTTATTCCAGTATTCTTTCCTTAATCCCTCCCAAGCATCACCATACAAAGATTTCTTAGGAATAATAAATGTTAGAAAACCGTCATTTTTTAACAAAATATCAAAACACTTTTTGCAAAACAATTCAGCGCTATCTCCACTGCTAAATTCAATATTTTCTTCTTTTCTGAAATATTTTTTTTCTTCCGCAGTCAAAACATTTCTAAATCCATATGGCGGATTGCCAATTACCACATCAAACCCCTTAACCCCAAACATCCATTCCGAATCAAACCAATTAGAAGAACTGTTAGAAAACGGATTCCAGTCCGCAAGCTTAAGAGTCTTATTTCCAGTTCCAGACATAATTTTCTGATAATCAATCATCTCCTTTTGAGTTAATCTAAATTCGCTCTCAATCTCTTTTTTCTCATCCCCATAACTTTTCAAATACTTATCTCTCAAATTTCTCAACTCATTAATTTTTTCAGTCGCTTCAAATAATCCTTCCTGCCCTTTATCATTCGGTAAATTAATTAAAGTGTTTGCTGACACAAATTTAAATTCAAGATTTGGCAATGGCTCTATCCCCCTATTTTCTTTTTCGTCTTCAATTTTTTCATCAACAATCAAAGACAAGAAAAAACGAAGTTTTGAAATTTCAACAGCAATCGGCTGAATGTCAACGCCATAAATAGAATTTTGAATAATACCAAGTTTATGAATGTAATCCCAATTTTCATTTTTTAACTTTTTCTCAACCTCTTTTCTCGCTATCTCATTATCAATTTTATCAAGCTGCTTTGACAGCCATTTTTTAGATTGCGGATCTACTTTTTGAAGGACTAAAAGCATTTTTTGCAAAATGCCCATTGGAAAAGCGCCTGAACCGCAAGCGGGATCAATTATTTTTATTTCGTCCAAAACTTGAATTATATTATTTTTTTCATTTTCCGACAACTCATTATTGCTCTCGCTGTAAGAAAGCAATTTTTCTATTTTGTTTTCCTTGATATTTGTTTTATTCAGCAAATAATATTTTAAACTCTGATTAACCATATATTCCACAATCACGCGCGGAGTATAATAGCTCCCGGTCGCTTTGCGGGCGCTTTCTCCTGTGTTCGGATTAATCTCGGCAAGCAGGTTTTCAAAAATACGCCCAAGCATTTCAGGGTCAACGGATATTTCTATGTCTGTCGGCGTGCTTTCATCAATCGTGAAATTGTATAATTCTAAAATCTTAAAAAATTGCCTAAACCAATCATCTTCTATTCTTAAATTATACGCTGGCTTGTTTTCATAAAAATCATCGCTTTGATGAGGATCAAATAATCCGCCGTTTAAAAAGGGGATTGAATCGGAATCAGACAATATGCCTTTTTTTCTTTTTTCTTCTGGCTTATTTAATATTTCAAAAAATAATTTTTCCAGAACTTCATGATAATAATTAGAAAACTTATCTACGGCTTGCGAGGAAACCAAATTACTCGGAATAAGCGGTTTATTGATATTTGATTTTTTATGTTTTAAAAACCAAATAAAAATCATTCTTCCAATTAAACGCACAGCAAACTCTTGATATTTTTTATAATCATTTTTATCAACCGAAGGCAAATCTAAAATTCGCTTATATGTTTTATTGCCGATTTTTGCTCCTGCTAATTTATAAAAACATTCAGATATTTCCCTGTAAAAATCTTTATTTACAACTTCTATATTAAATCTTAAAAGCAGATCTTTAAAATCTTTTACTTTTCCCTGTTTAACCAAAAAATTATTCGGCGTGTGCGTTTTTGAATCAGGACCGAGAAAAAAAGAATAGCGACGGGGGTTTGAAAACTCTTGATTTACTCTATTGCTATTTTTGCTATCCTCTTTTAAATCAATTGTCATTAAAGAAAAACGGTAATTTTTTGAATTTTCAGAACTGAAAACCATTAGCGCCCTTCTAATATGTTTATCTTTCATAATCCAAAAAGCTTCCTTTGTTAAAGAAACCCGCGGATCGTTTTCAGACTTGTGCTTTATCTCATAAATCGCCAACGGCTTCATCGTCCCTAAAGATTTTACCTCTCCTAATTCCGTTACCGCAGTTATTCTTTCAAAATTTTTGCCATAGATGGGTTTAAAACCCGTCTCTACTTTTATATCCACCTCAAAATCATCAGGCAAAAATTCGCCTAAAAAATCCAAAAAATCTTCCCTGTTATATTGTTTGTTGAAATTAATCATTTAATAAATTGATAACAATTTTTATTAAGGTGTCTTTTTCTTT
>JAGLJD010000086.1 GCA_023142625.1 Candidatus Parcubacteria bacterium
AAACTCGCTATAATAGCGAGTTTTTATGTTTTGTAATTTATAATATTTTAATTTTTCCTTGCCGCACCGTTTTTATTTTTTCGCTTCGAGCGTCAATTATTGTTGATGGCGGATTTTTTGGCAAGGTTCCAGCGTCTAAAAAAATATCAGGCTTTATTCTGTTTTGCCGCATCTGTTTAATCACATCAAAAATATCATAGCATAAATTTTGCCCTGAAATATTAGCGCTGGTTGCAGTGATAGGCTTGCCTAATTTTTTCGCCAGCTGATTAGTGAATTTATTATTAGAAACGCGTACAGCTATTCCCTTGCCTCTATTTTGCCCCCTTTTATTTAATATCAGCGTTAGTGGTCCTGGCCAATATTTTTTCGCCAAGATTAAAGAATTTTTATCAAAATTAAAATATTTTTTCGCCATCTTAATATCACTGGCAATAATTGGCAGTAATTTTTTTCTTTTTCTTTGTTTGATTTTAAAAATTTTATCAACTGCTTTTTTGTCAGTAAAATCAGCTGCCAGTCCATAGGCTGTTTCTGTAGGAAAGACAGCAACCCCGCTGTTTTTTAAAATTTTAACAGATAAATTTATCGCTTCGTTTGCTTGCTTAGCGTTATTAATTTTAAAAAGTTTGTTAAAATCGCTAAAAAATTCGTTTATTTTTTTAATTTCGTAAAAATCCGATTCGGTTTTTATTTTACTGTACCGCCCATCATTATGCTTAACGCGGATAATAAAAAATTTTTTAAAGCAAGAATTAGATTTTATTTGTTGCCTTATTTTATTTTTAGCATAATTCAGTTGTTTTGGGTGGTCTTCTAAAAAATACAGATAATCAGCCGCTGCCGTTTTCTTGTGTTTTTTAATCAGATCTATTTTTTTTTTGTCAGTTATTATTATTTCGTGAAAAAATTTGCGGATTCCCGAGTTTAAGATTTTTTTGCGCTGAAATTTTGTTTTGCCGAAAGAGATTAAAATTAAGCGATTATTTTTTTCTTTTTTTAATTTTTGTAAAAAAGCGAGCGTATCCTTGAATAAAAATTTGCTTGTGTCGCTGGTAAATTCATCAATATCATTTTTTAATTTAATTTTATCAATTTTATATTTTTCAGACAGTTTTTTTATTTGATGCTCAGGATCGTATTTACAAAGCCTACTGCCTTTTTTAAGCGGATAATCATAATAAGATTCCGCAAACTGTTTTGTGTTTATGTTGTTTTTTGAAAAAATTTTAATCAAATCCTTTTTAAATTTTTTAGTGTTAAAAAGAGTGTCGTCAAAATCAATAAAAAATAGATTTTTATTAAACATTTGTTTTTTGGTAATTATTTTTTGCGATTTTTTTAAAAGAGTGTAAAATATAGATATAATTTGATTATATATCTTTTTTGCACAGTATGCAAAATTTTTTTAATAAAATTTATTTATGTATCTTGAGAAAATTGAAATTCAAGGATTTAAATCATTCGCGAATAAGACAGCTTTAATTTTTCCAAAGCCGCAAAAAAATAATAAAGGCATAACCGCGGTTGTCGGTCCGAACGGTTCTGGCAAATCAAATATCAGCGACGCCATCCGTTGGGTTTTAGGCGAGCAAAGTGCCAAACTTCTGCGCGGAAAAAAATCGCAGGATGTTATTTTTCACGGAACAGGAAAACGCACTCGGCTTGGAATGGCGGAAGTGTCGCTTTATGTCAATAATAACGACAAAATAATGCCTATTGATTATAGCGAGGTGGTTTTAACAAGGCGGCTTTACAGGAACGGAGAGAGCGAATATTTAATTAATAAAAATAGAACGAGGCTAAATGAAATTATTATGCTTCTCGCAAAAGCTAATTTTGGGCAGAGAAGTTATAGTATTATCGGACAGGGGATGATAGATTCTATTTTACAGGCATCCGCGAAAGATAGAAAAGATTTTTTTAATGAGGCGGCTGGCGTAAAACAGTATCATATTAAAAAAGAGCAGGCAATCAATAATTTGGAAAAAACAACTGTTAATTTAACGCAGATTAAGATAACTTTAAGCGAACTTGAACCGCGTCTCAGATACTTAACAAGACAGTCAAAAAAATTGGAAAAACGGCAAGCCATAAAAAAGGAATTAACAGACTTGCAAATTGCTTATTATAGCGATTTTTATTTTAATTTGCAAAATCGGATAAATACAGATAGTGCTATCCTAAAAAAGAAACAAGATTATAAGCAATCGCTTGACAGGCAGTTTGCCGGCGTCCAAGAAAAATTATCATCATTCGCAAAACAGGAAGAACCGACAGCAGGTTTTAATAAAACAAAAGACGAACTTAATTTTTGTCAGAATCAAAAGAATATGCTGCTTAGCGAAATCGCTGTTTTAAAAGCCGAAATAGATGTTGAGTATAAAAAAGCCGGAAAATTTGATTTAGCATGGCTGGAAAAAAACAGAAACAGCATAAAAGAGCAGTGTTTGAAGGCGGAACAGGATTGTGCGCGGCATAAAGTTTTAGAAACTGAGATTAAAGAAGAATTGCAAAAATACAGCAATAAAAATTT
>JAGLJD010000087.1 GCA_023142625.1 Candidatus Parcubacteria bacterium
GCCGGCTGTTTTTTTTATCGCTATTATTCAATTCATTCGCAAATTTAGGGTCTATTTTTCGCAAGCGCGCAAAAAGTTGGCTCGCGCTCAATTTTTCCAATCCGCGCCTTAATTTTTTATCAGGTTTTGTTTCTGATAAATTATAACCGTCAACAACCGCTTGCAGATAAAGTCCGCTGCCGCCGACCAAAAACGGAGTTTTTTCTTTTAACAGAATATTATCAATCGCTTTGTACGCCAATTTTTGGTATTTTGCCAAATTAAATTCAGTATTCGGACTCACAACATCAATCAAATGATAAGGAATTTTTACAGTTTTTAATTTTTTCGACTTTAGATTTATTTGATAGTCTTGCAAGTCTTTTCCTGTTCCGACATCCATTCCTTTATAAATTTGCCGCGAGTCAGCGCTAACAATTTCACCATTAAATTGGCAGGCTAATTTTACGGACAATTTTGTTTTTCCGACAGCGGTGGGTCCTAAGATCGCGATAATTCTTTTTTTATTTTTGATATTTTTATTTACATTTGACATATTTTTTTTATATGGTAAATTATATTTTATAAAAAGGCGGGCTATTGTCTATAGAAATTGTTGGTAAAAAATAATTTTTTACTGCAATAGCCCCCCTTATCTCTTTAACTTTTTATTAAAATTATTAATTATTCTCCATCGCGATTTTTTTTCTTTTAAACTAACATTATCTTTGTAAAGTTTTTCGGCAAGCGTTCCTTTTCGCGCAGAATATTTATTTACATAAATTGTTTCAAAATTTACTTTTTTTATTACGCTAACAGTTTCTTCAAACTGTTTTTTTGTTTCTCCGGGAAAGCCGACAATAACATCTGTTGAAAATTTTATTTCAGGAATTGCAGTCTTTATTTTTTTAACTAAATTCAGATAATCTTGTCGAGTATATTTTCTGTTCATTTTTTTTAATATTGCGTCGCTTCCAGATTGAAAAGGCAGATGCAAGTTTTTTGACACTTTTTTACACTCAGCGATTGCCTGAATTAATTTATCACTCATATCTTTTGGATGGCTTGTTAAAAAATTAATTTCAAATTCGCCTTTTATATTGTTAATTAATTTTAATAAATTCGAAAAATTTGAAATTTTTGACATCCGACATCTGACGTCCGACATCCGATAACTATTCACATTTTGTCCTAATAGAGTAATTTTTTCGCATCCATTTTTAATTAAATTTTTAACTTCATTTAAAATATCATCTGCGGGGCGCGAGTATTCCTTTCCGCGCGTATAAGGCACCGCGCAATAAGAGCAGAAATTATCGCAGCCAGTCATAATTGGAATAAGCGCGGATTTTTTATATTCATATTTCGGCTTGATTTTCAGATAATTATAGTCATTTTTTTTATCTTGTCTTTGCGAGGAGTTAAATGAGTGTAGCGAGTGAGCGGAGAGGTTGCTCAACTCATCGCAAAGATAAAGTGATTCAAGATCTCTAATATCAAAAATAAGATCAACTTTTTCAGACAGTTTTTTTTTATCGCAATCTAAAATACATCCTGTCAAAAAAATTTTCAGTCTTTTGTTTTCAACCTTTAATTTTTTTATGTTTTTTAACTGCCCATGAACGCGGTCAACTGCTGTCTGCCGAACCGCACACATATTAAAAATTATCAAATCAGCCTTTTTAAAATTATCTGTTTTTTTATATCTGATATTTTCCAGCGTGGCAGATATTCTTTCCGAATCGCTTTCGTTCATCTGGCAGCCGTAGGTTTTAATAAAATATTTCAACATAAATTTATCTTAACAAAAAAATAGAACCTATTCAATTTGTCTTTGCGAATAGGTTCTTTTGCCCTAATTAATGTTTTTTTTAACAGGAAAAATTAGGGCTGCCAATATTATTAATACTAATAATATTGGCGAACAAAAAGAAATAAAATTTATAAATTCGCAAAATACCTGCATTTTTATCACCTCTTTTTGCGGTTATTTAAAATTTTATAAATTTTCTGCTTTTCATATCTTTATCTAACCTGAAATTTAAGAATTCGTCAATGATTTTTATCGTTTCTGTAAATAAATTTTTGCTTAATTTAACTTTGACTAAATTTGATAAATTTTTTTGCAGTATTACGCGCAATAATTTAATCGCGTTGTTTGATATTTCAAAAATATTATTTTCGCGATTTTTTTTACATTTCGCGCAAAAAATTCCTCCAGCCAAAACGCTAAAAAAATTGCCATTCGGAGTGATTTTTTGTCCGCATTTTAAACAGAAATACAGTTCGGGCTTATACCCGAGAAGATTCAGCAATTTTAATATATAGCAATGAGCTATAAATTTCAGTCGTTCAATACGGAGATTTTTATCAGCAATCATTAAAAATTGGCTTAATAAAAGAAAAATTTTTTTGTTTTTTTCCCCCGTTTTGATAAAATAGTCCGTAATTTCTAAGCAATAAAAAATTAGATTTATTTTTTGCAGATTTTTTTTAATATTTAAAAAATTTTTTATTGAAACAGCGCCGCTTATGTGATTAAAAATTTTTCCGCGCACAGCCATCAAATCAATAATTGAAAAATAATCCAAATGACCTGATAATTTGCTTTTGCTTTTTTTTACTCCGCGCGCGATAGCTTCTATTTTTCCAAAATCATAAGTGTAAATAGAAAAAAAAGAATCGCTTTCGCGAAAATCCTGTTTTTTTAAAATTATGCCTTGGCTGCCGCGATACATACTAATAATTTTTTTCAATAAATTTTTTAATTTTTTCTTTAAATTTATTTTTGCTGAATTTTTCAGCAAGTTTTTTAATTTCCAGCGGATTATAATTATTGCTGTTAAAGTTTGAAATTTTGTCAGCTAGCGCCTTATAATTTTGTTCTGTAAAAAATTCACCGCTCACGCCTTCTGACACTGATTCAACTGCGCCGCCTTTTTTGTACGCGATTATCGGCGTTCCAGACGCCATTGCCTCGATAACCGTTATTCCAAAATCTTCTTCGTGCGGGCAGATAAAAGCGCGCGCGCTTGAATATAGCTTTGCTTTTTTGCGCTCGCTTACAAATCCTAAAAATCGGATATTTTTATCGGCTATTTTTTTTAGTTTTCGAGAATCAGGTCCGGTACCGAAAATTTTAAGCGGAATTTTTAATTTATTAAATGCCTTAATCGCCAAATCAAATTTTTTATAAGAGACAAGCCTTCCGCCGATTAAAAAATAATCTTTTCTGTCTTGGGACGCGCAAAATTTTTCAGTTTCAACTGGTGGGTAAATTACCGCGCTATCTCGCTGATAATATTTTTTAATTCTTTCTTTCACATTTTCAGAATTTGCTATAAAATTATTAACTCTGCTTGACGCGGATTTATCCCAAGTTTTTAGCCTATTTAGAATTGGAGGGAGCAGAGCTTTGATAAATTTGTTATATTTTAGGCCGTCAATATAATTTTTAGCGTCAATCCAAAGGTAGCGCGTCGGCGTATGGCAGTAACAAATATGCTTTGTTGCTGGTTTTGTGATAATTCCATTAGCAAAAGAGCTTGAAGACGAGATAATTAAATCAAATTCGTTCAAATTAAAACTTTCTATAGCTATCGGCATTAATGGCAAGTACAGTTCAAATTTTGTTTTTGCGCATGGAAAATTTTGCAGAAAAGAGGTCTTGACTCTTTCTGGCGGAAATATATTTCCGAATTTTTTTTTATCATAAATCAAAGTGAATATAGGCGCTTTCGGATATAGATCTGCCAGCGATTTTAAAACTTTTTCAGCGCCGCCGAATTGCGTTAACATATCATGAACTAATGCTATTTTCATAAATGATTTTTATTTAATTATTTATCCAAACTATCGCAATGCTTGCAAATAATAGAATAAATTGAGCGAATAATGCAGAACCAACTAAAATATAACTTACAAATTTATTTTTTAAATAAATCTGTATAGATATTGAATAGTTTATTAGCAGAATTATTAAGCCAAAAATTGGAATTATAAAAATTTTACGCCATTCGCCGATAAAATCTACTCCAAAATAGATATTATAATGCAAATAGATTAACTCTTCGCCAGCTTTTATGTTCAGAAAACAATAGATCCAAATAAAAATATTAAGCAATAAACTTGCGAAAAAACAGAGAGATATTATCTTGTCCTTAAAAACAATTTTTAAAAGATATTTCATAATTATTTACTTATCTTACGCGCTTAAGTTATTAAAAAAGATATAAAATTTTATTTTACAGATAAATTTTTTTAATAATCATAGGTCACCGCAAATCTACAAATTAATTACAAATAATACAAAGTCTATTTGTAATATTCGTAGCAGATTTGTAGGTTTGCGGGTGGGGGTGGCAATTATAATTGTTAAATAATATTTTATATAATCTATAATCGTTATAATAAATTGTGTCAGGTGAGTTATTTATTTAATTTTACACCTAAATTTTTTTATTGACAAGATAAACAAATTTTTATTTTATGTTATAATACAATTAAGATAAAATTAAAAAAAAAGAACATGTTTTCAGCAGAACAATTAAAAAAAATATTGATTCAAAATAATATTATTAACGAAAAAAAGTTTAATGAATTTAAAGTAGCCGCCGCGAAAGACAATGTTGATTTATTAAAATATTTAAAAGATAAAAAAATTATTTCCATAGATATTTTATATGAAAACGCAGCGCGTTATTTTAAGATGCCTTTTATAAAATTAACAGACAAAACGATTCGCAAGGATATTTTAAATCTTATTCCTGAAACAATAGCGCATACGCACAAAATAGTCGTTTTTGATAAAACAGCGAAAGAATGCAAACTTGCCACTATTAAGCCGAGCAATATACAGATAATAGAATTTATTAAAAAAAAGATTGGCGGAACGATTAAAGTATATCTTACAACCCCCGAAAGCATCAAGGATATTATTAAGCAATATCACAAAGGGCTTCAGACAGAATTTAAGGATATAGTTAAAATTCAGGAAGATAAAGACGGTGGCAACCTTGCGGAAGACGGAAAAAATTTAAAGGAATTAGCAGAGGATTTGCCGATCGTCCGCATTGTTGATACTTTATTAGAATATGCTATTTTTGAAAAAGCCTCTGATATTCACATAGAGCCGGTAGAAAATGAGATTGTGGTGCGTTATCGCATTGACGGAATTT
>JAGLJD010000088.1 GCA_023142625.1 Candidatus Parcubacteria bacterium
GGAGCGATAGCGGAACGACTGACGAAGCCACGCCTAACGGGTGGTCACCCGATAGGGTGACAATCCCATTACTGAGCAGACAAATCTATAATTATAATTTTTTTTTATTAACGAGATTGCTTCGTCACACCTCTCTCGCTATGCTCGTTCGGCTCCTCGCAAAGACAGTTGAGTTTATATATTTTAATGATAATATATTAAAATAATTTTTTTATTTTATGAACAACGACAGCCAAAAAATTGTTCTGCAGCCGCAAGACAAAATATTAGCCAAGACTTTATTAAAAATTATCCCCCGATCAATAATGCCGAATCATTTTACTATTCTCCGATTTTTTTTAATCCTCCCTATTGTCTGGATGATTAATATTGAGCAATATTTATACGGAGTTATAATTTTTATCGTTGCGGCTTTTACTGACGCTATTGATGGCGCGCTAGCTCGCACGCGAAATCAAATTACAGAATGGGGGCAGATTTACGACCCTGTCGCGGATAAACTTTTAATCGGCTCAACGGCATTTCTAATAATCAGCAAATATCTTAATTTCTATTTGGCGATAATAATTATATTTATTGAAATTCTAATCATAGTAAATGGAGGGTGGCGAAAAGCAAACGGACACCCAGTGCAGGCAAATATTTGGGGAAAAATTAAAATGCATCTGCAAGTCTACGGTGTTTCGCTGCTATTTATTTTTCTCTTAACAAACGCTTCGGTATTGATTGCTGTCTGCTGGTCTATTTTTATTTTAGCGATAATTCTTGCAATAATCAGTTTTTTTACTTACAGCTTATAAATAAAAAAAGGGGGGGTTATACTGCCTAAAATTTAAAAAAATCTTTATGCGCAAAAAAACAATCCTCTTTTTACTCTTTTTTTTATCAATAACAATCTCGCCAATTTTCTCATCCTGCTGCTTTGCGGCCAATCAATTAGATATCGCTGTCATTGAAATCGCGGCCTTTGAAAAAAGCGGTTATGAATGGATAAAAATTTACAACAATTCCGACAACGAAATAAATTTAGAAGATTGGAAATTTGTTGAAAATTTTTCGGACAGCAATTTGGACGGCTCAAAGCATTCGCTTAACGAGTATAATAATGGATATATTCTTCAACCGCAAAATTCCGCTATTATCTGCCAAGACGCGGACAAATTTTCCAGCCAATACAGCGAGTGTAGCGGGCTAATTCTTGACAGTTCTTGGGGTTCGCTAAAAGAGAGCGGGGAAAGAATCCAACTTCTTGATAATGACGGAAATATTATTGAGGATTT
Organism: Candidatus Parcubacteria bacterium; assembly: GCA_023142625.1. Taxonomy (GTDB): domain Bacteria; phylum Patescibacteriota; class Patescibacteriia; order JAACEG01; family JAACEG01; genus JAGLTA01. Next base: position 1,281 of record JAGLJD010000088.1, read on the forward strand.
TATCTATCTTGAATGCAAAACAACTGTTTTAAAAAGAAAAAATTTTACAACAAAATATTATTCCGCAAATAATTGGAGCGAAAATTATGTCGGGGATGATGATGAATATGAAAATAAAGACGAACACGGCAGCGAGGCAGACGATTATTCTGATCCTCTTCCGCCTTTAAATAATAAAACAGATGAAATCCAGCCGGCAACTGCGGTGGAAAAAGTCAAATCAGATATAATAATTAATGAAATTCTGCCAAACCCGGCTGGCGCTGACAATGAAAAAGAATTCATTGAATTAAAAAATGTCGGAAACAGATCTGTAAATTTAAAAGGATGGAAATTGAACGACAACAGCAAGAGGGTTTATGAAATAAATAATAAAAATTTTAAATCAACTTTCATTAAGGCGAACGGTCTTTTTTTAATTTATAGGAATATTAGTAAAATAGCGCTTGATAATTCTAGCGGCGAAATATTGAAACTTTATAATCCGCAAGAAAAATTATCTGATAAAATTTCTTATAAAAACAGCGTTTCTGAAAATGAAAGCTATGCTAGAAATGAAAAAAACGAATGGGAATGGACCACCTCTTTAACGCCCGGCATAAAAAATATAATTAAAAGGCACCCAACAGCCGTGATGGAAACAATTAAAGAAGCGGAAGCCGGGAAATTGATCATTTTTGACGCTTCTGATTCTTATGATCCCGATGGAGACAAACTATTTTTTGCTTGGGATTTTGGCGACGGCGATTCAAGCGTTTCAATAAGAGTTGCTCATTCTTATTTGAATACTGGAGAATACAGCGCGAAACTATCGGTTTTTGACGACAATAATGGAACTGACGAACTATTTTTTACTATTAAAATTATTAGCGGCTCAGATAATGCGATAAAAAACGCGGCAGTAATTAAAATTGATGGCGAGATAAATAAATATCCCTCTATTTTAATCAGCGAAATTTTTCCAAACCCGGCAGGTACTGACAATAATGAATTTATTGAACTTTTTAATCCAAACGGCATTGATATTGATTTAAGCGGCTGGCAATTAGACGACAGCGAAAAAGGAAGCAAGATTTGGCAAATTCCGCAAAATACAATCATCGCATCCGACGGCTATTTGGCATTTTTTAAAGAACAGACAAAATTAACGCTTAATAATTCATCTGATTCCGTAAGGCTTGCAGATCCGTCAGGAGAAATTGCCGCGCAAATTGATTACAATAAAAGCGTTGAAGGGGCGAGTTATTGCGCGGATTTATACAACAGCGGCTGGTATTGGACATACAATCTCACGCCCAACGAAGAAAATGAGAGCGATGCGATATACGCTCGAACTGAAAATAATTCGCAATATGTAGAATATGAGATAGAAGCGCAAAACAATAAAAAAAATGTAAAAATAATTGATGTGCTGGAAATAAATAAATGCTGCGACGGCGATTTAATTGAAACAACCGGCGTTGTTGCCGCAGAACCTGGAATTTTAGGAAAACAAATTTTTTATCTTAATGGCGCTCAAATTTATATGTATAAACAAGATTTCCCAGATTTAAAAGTTGGCGATGTTGTAGTTTTAACTGGAGAAATATCAATAACAAGCAATCAGCCAAAAATTAAAATTAAAAATAAGGAAGACATTTTTCCGCTTTCCCAACAAGAAAAGTTAATCCCGATATATCTTCCGATTGAAGACGCAGGTGAAAATTTTATTTCACAGTTAATAATTCTTAACGGAGAAATTGTTGAAAAAAAAGGAAACACGGTTTGGATTGACGACGGTACCGGTGAAATAATAATTTATATCAACAAATATACAAATATTGATTTAAAACAATTTAAAGAAGGGGATTTTATAGAAATAATAGGCATGCTTAATGCTATCAAAGATGGATTTAGGCTTCTTCCAAGATATCAAAACGACATTAAAATAACAAAAATATTAGGGGAAAACGCGGAAACGGAAAAAAATCAATTAAATAAAAAATTCTCTCTCGCAACAGAAGAAAAAGAGAATTATAATAAATATTTTTATATAACAATTTTTGGGCTTGCGATTATCGCGGCTGGACAAATAAGGAAGTATAGAAAAAATAAAAAATAAACTTACAACTGCTGTCTTTGCGCGAGGAGCTTTAAATTTTCTGTCTTTGCGAGCGGAGTGGAACGGAGCGAAGCAATCTCATTACTGAGCGAACAAATTTATGATTATAAAATTTTTTATGTAAACAAAATATTATTTTTGCATAGTTTTTGCGTTTAGTAATGAGATTGCTTCGTCGCACCTCACTCGTTTCACTCGTTCAGCTCCTCGCAAAGACAAGAATAAAAAAACTCAACTCGCAAAGACAATGCTATTTATTTTAAATTTTATCCAAATAGCTTTGTAAAATCAAAGAGGCGGCGACATCGTCTCTTTTTTTATTCTTGCTTCCCTTGAGCAGGTCATCCGCTACCTTGCTTGTGCTTCGCTCATCCTCAAAAATAATTTTTGTATCTAAAATATTTTTTAAAAAATCAGCAAATTTTTTAATGTTTTTCATCATTGGGTTGCCGCCTGTTTCTTTGGATAATTCATAAGGCATTCCGATAATTATTTCGTCTATCTGCTCGCCAGAAATAATATTTTTCAATTCGCGCAAAACAAAATTTTTATTTTTATTATCAATAATTTTATAGGGCAGCGCCAGCCTGCTTTCATTGTCTCCGAGTGCAATTCCTATTCTTTTAAGACCATAATCTATTGCCAAAAATTTTTTCATACATAAATAAAATTTAATTTTTTATATTTTTATAATATAAAAAATTTATGCCGCTGTAAAATTATCGCTCACATTTTAAAAATACCGCACTGCGTTTTTAAAATGACGCAATTTTATTTTTTCATTATCGCGCTTTTCAACCGCCACAACATCTATCTGATATTCGTTTCTTGTCCGATTGTCTAAAATATATTTTTCAGCTGTTTTTATCAGCTTTTTTTGTTTAATAAAATTTACCGCCTCTTCGGGCAAGCCGAATTTTCTATTAGTTCTTGTTTTTACCTCTATAAAAATAATTTTTGATTTTAATTTCGCGATTATATCTATCTCTCCAAAATAATTTTTATAATTGCTATTTAAAATTTTATATCCATTCCTAATAAGGTATTTTTTAACAATGTCCTCGCCCCATGCCCCGAGTTTCTGCCTTTCATTTAACATATTTTATTATTCGTATTATTAGAATGCATTTGCATATTAGCATCGCTTATTATTTTTTAAAAATCATCCCGAAATGGTATTTCCCGGCGTCAAATTCATTAATTCGCTCAGAAGCCAATTTGTAAAGCAAGGCGTTAATTTCATTTTTTTTAACTCGCGACTCTATGGGCGGACCAAACGGAATAACGCTTTGATTCCAGTCAATAATTAAAAGTGTTCCGCTATTTTTTAATATTCTAATAGCTTCTTTTAACATATCAAAATGTTTATGCGACTGAAATAAAATATTAATCAGCATAACCAAATCGCAAGAACCGTCTTCTATTCCAGTTGATTTATAACTTTCAACATTTGCTTGGATTGTTTTTAAATTATTAGCTCCTTCTATTTTACATCGCGATTTAACCCCCTCTAACACAGTCTTTTGGATATCAACAGCGTAAACAGTTCCGCTATTTCCAACTAAATGAGCCGCTGGCATGCAAAAATGCCCTGCTCCGCCGCAGCCCAAATCAGTTATTTTCATACCTTCCGCAATTCCAACTCTTTCTAAAATTTTTTTAGCGTCCAATAATTTATTGCCGCCATAAAATAGATTAGTCATAAATTTAAATTAAAAACTAAAATTTTAATAAATTTGCAATTACCAATTTCCAATTTGACAATAAATTTTTCATTTTTTAATTTTTAAAAAAATAAACATTGTCACCCTGAATTTATTTTAAAACCTTAATCGCCTATTTAATTCCATTATCGCTTCAAATTCATCTTTGCTTAAAACTGTCTTTCTCTCTTTCTCCCTTTCTTCAATAATCTCTTCTGTCTGCTTGTGTTTAATTAAACCGTCGTTAAGTATCTCTAAATAGAGTTTGTTAATTTCACTTTTTTTCCACGCCTTAATTCCTAAAATTCTCTTTTCTAAAAACTTTTCGCCCGCGACGGCTATTTTTTCTTCAATCTTTTTTATCGCTTTCATCGGATCTTTTGACCAATTCCTAAAATCTTCTATGCTTAAATATTCAAGCTCTTCTATCGGTCCGACCAGTTTCGGCTTTTCATTGTTAGCCATCTGTCTTTGCGAGGAGGCGATAGCCGACGCGGCAATCTCATTACTGCCGCTAATTATATTCTTAGCGCGGATATTCTCTTTAATTTTTTCTTTTCCGCTTCCAAATAATTTTCCGAAAAAACCTTGTTTTTTTTCTGCTTCATGATCGCCTTTAATTATTTGGCTTCGCTCAGGGCTAATTTTTAATCCTTCTATTTCGCTCAAAACATTCTTTCGATCAATCTCTTTCTCTTTGGACATACCTTTAACCTCTTCTTGATTTCCAGCTTCTCTCTTTTCTTTCACATCCTTAACTTTTACTTCTGACTTTTGACTTCTGACTTCTGACTTCTGAAATCCGACCTCTGAAATCCGAACTGGCGGCGGCGGCGCTATTTTTTCTATTGCAACATTATTTTTCAAAAAATTATCTTTTTTATTCGCTAATAATTCAATATTTTTTTTCTCCATAATTCCTTCATCCAAAGGATGATCCGCCTTGGGCGGAAATTCTTGACTTTCAACCTCTTTCTCACTTTCGACTTTATGGGCTTTATAAACTTTTGACTTTACAGACTTTATAAACTTTATCGGCTTTTGGCTTTTTATCTCCATTAAAATTTGATCAATTATTTTTTCAGCCATTCCCATTCCGCCATTTTCAACTGAACGGCGCAAAACTTCTTTAATCCCGATTTTATCCCTTATGCCTTTCCGCGCGCTGATTATAATATTTTTAAACCGCGCTGATAAAAAAGAGCTCATCGGTAAATTTAATTTTTTTATTATCTCCTCGGATTCCAAGTTTAAATCAGTCCCTTGCGCGCCTGCTGAATTTTTTAATTCATCGGTTTCAACTTTTAACTCTTTAATCTCTTTGTCGTCTGATTTGTCAAAAAAAACATCCCCGCCAGTGATTTCTTTCTCCTGCTTTAAAGTTTTAATCTCAATCGGCGCCATATCTTTAGTTTCCGCTATTTTTTCAGAAACTTTTTTATCTTCCTCGCCAATTGGCTGAATGGCAACTTTGTCTTTTTCGTCTATCGGTTCGCCTGAAATAATTTTGCCCATCAACTCAATTTGCTTTTTAGTTATATCATTTATTTTAGTAAACATTCCTTCGCTTAACACGCCTTTATTTCCATCCTCGTCTTCCGTGTAAATATCCTCCTCTATTCCTGCGGATGTTAAAGAAGAAATTTTTAATTTTTCATATATCTTAAATAAAGTTTTTAATTTTTCTTTTTCTTCTAGATTATCTATCTTTTTAATATTTTCACTATAAGTAAGATATTGGGTCTGCTCCTCTTTATTTATAAATTCGCTGCCGACATTTATATTATAATCTCTTAACCAGTTAGCAATGCTCGGATTAACTATTTTTTGATTAACAAAAATTCTTTTGCTTGTGATAATCTCTTCATTATCTAATAAAATTTTTTTAATCTTATTTTTAAAATTATTTCTCTCATCATAAAAAATATCATTGATAATTTTGCTTTTTAATTTATTCCAGATATTAAAACCCGCTATTTTAAAAATAACCATAAAGTGGGAAGCGAACATTTCTTTTACTTCGCCATCTTTCAGTTTTGGTAAAGCAACCCATTTTAATTTATACAGAATATCATAATATTGCGAATTTTGAAATTCCGATTTCTCTTTTATCTCTTTTTCTAATCTTTGTGACAACTCAAACGCTTCTTTAAAAAAATCAAATGCAATAATAATTTTTGCTTTTTCTTGCAAATCTTCAAAATTTTTTAAATCTATTTTTTTAATATTTATCATAAATTTTAATCAAATTTTTTAATTCCATTCTTGAGATATAGTATCAGCCGAATGTTTAATCCTATCCTCTAATTCGCCGCCCGATCCTCTTAATTTATTAGCGTAAATCTCTAAATTATTCAGCATCTTATTATAAGCGTCCCTTTGCGCTCCATGCAATTGCCTTGATCCGTCTCTTAAGATTTTCATATTTGTTTCTTCTGTGAGTTTTAAAGCGTTCCAAGGGTTTAAGCGCTCTCTCTCAATCTCTTTGCTAATAATCTCATGTTTATTCAGCATAAGCGCTAACCCTGATTCATGAACTCTAAATTTGCCGTCAGTACCTTCCCCGCCGAATGCAAACCTTGTCCCTCTTCTCGCAAGAGTTTCAGCGTCTTGCTTGCCGATATGCACAGCTGCCATCTCTTGCTGTTTCGCGCTTTCATTCTGCACATATTTTCCGTTTTTGATCCCGACCGCGTCCATAAACGATGCTTCATTGTTCATTTTAGCCAAACCGCCTATTTCCGATTCTAAAGCATAAACTGATCGCTCTTTCATTCCTAATTTATCTCTCATAATATCCCTCATAAAATCATGCAGACCCTTATTCTGTTCTATCTGCGCTGTCTTGCCTTGAGCTTTTAGATTATTATACTGTGCCTCGGTTAAGCCGATCTTGCTATTATAGCCATACGCTCCCAAAATTTCGTTGGTGTCTAAATTTTTAGCCAGCCGTTTCATAATTGCAGCCGCGCGCGCCTCTTTGCCTTGAGCAATAGCGTTTTGATGCATCAGCACTAACTCATCGGAACTATCAGAATACAGTTTGCTACCTTCCTCATATTCCTCATGCCTAATATCTTTTTGATGCTCGTAATCATATAAAATATATTTACTTTGCCTTGCCTCCGCCTTCTTGGCTGTTTTTTCTTCTTTTTCAATTTTAGTATCAAATGTTTTTTTAATTTTTTCTGCTTTGTCATTGTCAATAAGATTACCGCTTCTCCTTAATTTATTATATTTATTTCTTTCATTATCTATTTCGTCTACAATATTTTGATCTTTTTCAACTTCTTTTTTAGCGTCATCTCTTTTTTCTATTTTTTGATTTCGTTCTTTTTCTAATTCTTTTTTAGTCTTATCTCCAGCATAACTTGGATCATTTATATCTCTCCTTAATGAGTCTATTTCTACCGTTAAATCTCTTTCTATTTTAGTGCTTTCATCTAAACTGCCTCTTGCATCAAAATCTTTTTCATTAATTTCTGCTATTTTTTCTCTAAAATCATTATGGGAAATAATTTTTCCTCTGCCATGTTCTAAAGCCTTTATTCTTTTTTTAGATTTATCTTTTTCTTCGCCTGATTCTTCAGATGTTTTAAAAGTCGTTGCTACGGCGTCTTTCATCCCTTTTAATCCTAAAAATCCTTTTACTCTCTGTTCATAAAAATCTTTAGATCCTGATCCTAAAGCATAACCTGCAAGCCCTCTTTTTTTGCCTAATTCAGACGCTTGCTTATAAATGCCGCGCATATCTTCAGACTTTCTCCTTTCCATCGCCGGTTTAATTGTCTCAGTCCATCTTCTTGTTAAATTTAAGTCTTGACCCGTCACTTTTGCCTGCCCTCTATTAAGCCAATCCGCGCCGGTTTTAATCCCTGCCCAGCTCCCGCTTACAATCTTATCCCCGGTGCTTGTTATCTTGCCATACGCGCCTCCGGC
>JAGLJD010000089.1 GCA_023142625.1 Candidatus Parcubacteria bacterium
TTGTTTTTCAAATATTCTTTTGGGATAAAGGTTCTATTCGCCTTTGATTTATTCGCTCTCTTGCTTAATTTAACAGAATTTCCGTTTATTATTTCTGATTTTATATTTTTAATTTCGTTTATATGAAAAAAATTTTTGGAATTATTATCAAAACTTTTTAAATATCCTGATTTTACCCAATTTCTAACAGTTGCCGAAGATATATTTAAAAACGAAGCAGTATTTTTAACATTAAACACTGTATTATCGCTAATATTTGTAAAAATTTTTTGTGGCGCATTATCCATAGTATTTTTTGAAAAAATTTTATAACTAAAAATAAAAAATTATTTTTTAGATTTTTTGCGGAAAAGTTTGCTTATTTCCTGTTCAAAAGTCTCCACATCCTCAAAAGATTTATAGACTGAGGCGAATCGGATATAGGCGACCTTGTCAACTTTTTTTAAATTTTTCATTATAATTTCCCCGATCTGGCTGCTTTTTATCTCTTCCTTTTTTTTAGTTTTTTGAATATCTATCTCTATTTTCCCGATCAATTTTTTAAACTTTTCCTCCGTGAACCGTCTTTTTTCTAAAGCTCTTTTTAGTCCATTTTCAATTTTTTTACGGTTGTATGTTTGCCGCTTTCCGCCGTTTTTAATAATTGTTAAATCAAAAATTCTCGCCTCTTCCAAGGTTGAAAAGCGAAAAGCGCATTTTAAGCATTCCCTGCGGCGGCGGATAGAAGATTCGTCTGGCGAAAGGCGGGAATCAATGACTTTTGTGTCTAAGTTTCTGCAATTTGGGCACCGCATAAAATAGAATATTTAGTATATTTAACTGAATTATAATACCATATATTGCGTTTGTCAAGTTTCATAAAAACACTACAAAAACGCGCCTAAGCGCGTTTTTTTGTTGTAATTTATTTTATAATTTTTACTCCTCTTCTTTTTCTTTAACCGCTTTTGTAATTTTTTCTTTTAATTCTTTTATCATTTTTGGATTTTCACGCAAATGCTGCTTTGCGTTCTCGCGCCCAACACCTAATTTTTCATTTCCATAAGCGTAAGAATTCCCGGATTTTACTATAATTTTATTATCAACTCCGACATCTAATAAATCTCCAGCGATTGAAATTCCTTCGTTATACATAATTTCAAAAACTGTTGTTTTGAAAGGCGCGGCGACTTTATTTTTAACGATTTTCGCTTTAACCTGATTTCCGACAATATTTTCGCCTTTTTTAATCTGGGCGCTGCGGCGGACTTCAATTCTGACGGAAGAATAAAATTTCAGCGCCATTCCGCCCGGAGTTGTTTCTGGATTGCCGAAAAACACGCCTATTTTTAATCTAATTTGATTTATAAAAATTAAAACTGTATTTGTTTTATGGATAATTCCGGCTAATTTTCTTAATGCTTGGCTCATCAGCCGCGCCTGAGTTCCCATCTGGCGGTCCCCCATCTCGCCTTCAATTTCAGATTTCGGCACTAATGCCGCGACAGAATCAACAACAATAACATCAACAGCGTTTGATCTGACTAGGGTTTCCACTATTTCCAGCGCTTGCTCTCCTGTGTCAGGCTGTGAAATCAGCAAGTCTTTGATGTTCACGCCGATTTTTTTCGCGTAATCAGGATCCAGCGCATGCTCAGCGTCTACAAAAGCCGCAATTCCGCCCATTTTTTGCACTTCTGCTGTTATATGCTGCGCCAATGTCGTTTTTCCTGAAGATTCAGGTCCGTAAATTTCTACAATCCTCCCTCGCGGAACTCCGCCTACTCCGAGCGCGATATCAAGCGATAAGCACCCGGTAGGAACGGACTTAACCTCCATTCTTTTCGCTTCGCCTAATTTCATAATAGCGCCGTCGCCAAATCGCTCTTTAATTTGCGCAATCGCCTCTTCGGCTGCTTTTAATTTTCCGCCTATTTTGTCTTCTGTCTGTTTATCTTTCGCCATAAAAATTATAATTAAATAAATTATTAAACAATTTTTTAATCTGCTGATTCATCAATAACTAAAACTTTTCTATAAACAACATTCTCTCTTGTATATTTTTTCTTAACCACTATTTTTATAATATTAACGCCTATTTGCAGATTTATATTTTCAGAAAATTTTCCTTCGCTGTCGGCTATTATCAGTTTATCGTTAATAAATATCTGCGATCCGCGATCAGTCTCCCCGATTATTTTTATTGATTGTTCGCTGGTTACAAGATTGTTTAGCGGTGAATATATATTTAGCGCTGGCGGCTTGGAAATATTTTTCGCTTCTCCGCTTAAATAGCAAAAGCATAAAAAAAAGACGGCTGCGATAGTAATATTTCTAAAAATTTTAGGCGCGACAATAAAACGAAAATTTGAAATTTTTACATTTTTAAAAATTCCGTTTTTATCATCTTTTGTTTTTTCAAAAAACAAGTATTCTTTTTCAAAAATTTCTAATATATATCTTGTATTAAGATTTAAAAAATCAGCGTAATTTTTGATAAAATTTTTAACATAAACTTTTCCCGGCAGACTTGAATAATCCGATTTTTCTAAAAACACAATATACCTTTTTTGAATATTTGTTCGCTTCTCTATGTCATCAATAGAAATACAGCGGGCAATCCGCTCCTTTTTTAATATTCCGCCTAAAGCGCTCTCTAAAATTAACTGTTTTTTTTTCCAAAAAACCATAAAATTTCACTTTTTACTTTCGACTTTATAGACTTTCAACTTTTAACTTTTGTTCATTATACCACATTTATTCATTTTTATCATCCGGCATATCTTTCCCAAGAGCCAGCACTTCGCGCGGACGATTTGTTCCGTCTGATGGAGAAATCATTCCCTGCTCTTCTAAAATATCAATCAGCCGCGCCGCTCTATTATATCCGATACGCAGCCTTCTTTGCAGCATAGAAGACGACGCTTTGCCTGCCGCAATCACAATCTCTTTGGCTTGTTTTAATAATTCTAAATCATCATCGGGAATATTAAGATTTTCTTCCTCGCTGCTTAATTCTGAAATTTCTGTTATTTCATTATTATATTCCGTGTCGTTGCGAGCTTGCAGGTAAGCTGTGATATTTTTAATCTCTTTTTCTGAAATATAAGCCCCTTGCAGCCTTTTCGGCTTGGAAATTTCATTGGAAATAAAAAGCATATCTCCTTTGCCTAA
>JAGLJD010000009.1 GCA_023142625.1 Candidatus Parcubacteria bacterium
AAAAAATAATTCTAAAATTATTTTTAAAGGCAAAATTCCGAATAGCGAATTATCCGCTTTTTTCAGCCAAGCAGATATTTTAATAATGCCGTCGCTCTGCTATGAAAATTCGCCAACTGTAATTTCCGAAAGCTTTTCCTGCGGCTTGCCAGTTTTAGCGGCAAAAATAGGCGGCTCTGCTGAACTAATAGAGGAAGGCGAAAACGGATACACTTTTATTGCCGGCGATAAAAATGATTTGACGCAAAAAATGAAATATTGCATTCGCAATAAAAATAAAATTTATCAGTTAAGAAAAAAAGCGCTAGAAACAGCCAGTGCGCTAAGTGTTGATGAATATATCACTAAACTTCTTTTTGAGTTTAATAAAAAATAAAAAAACTGCTTTATTCGTAATGACGGATTTTAAACCCGTCTTTTTTTATTGTCAATTTTATTTAAACTTCCCCAACATCAATTTTCCGAATATTATTTTTGTTGGTTCCATAGTTCCCGCCCCTCGCGAGCAGCAGGGCCGTGGAACCTTTTTGCAAAGTTTATTCAACTTCCCCGATATCTATTTTCCTAACATCGCTATTCGTAATGCCTAATCCTAATTCGCGCATTATTCTGAACGCGTCTGACGGGCGATTAAGATAATATCCTTTCAGATTATTCGGATTGATATAATACGCTTCGCCGTTCTGCTCAACATCCAGCATTATTTTGCCTGATAGTCTGCTTGGGAATGTTGAATTGATATAATTGTTTAGTTCGCTGTGTTTAATTCCCAATCCTAAATTCCGCATTATACTGAACGCGTCCGCGGGTCGTCCTAAATAATATTTTTTTTGATTGTCCGGAGAAACATACCACCCCTCGCCGTTTTTTTCTACCTGCAATAAAATCTTCCCACTCATTCTTTTTGATAAATTTTTGTCTATTTTTGTTATTAAAGATTTTTCTTCTTGGATTACGCTTTGGCTGTTGGAATTGTTTTGATTATTATCAATATTATTATTTTCTGTTGTTTGATTATTATTCTCAATTTCAATATTTTCTGTTTTTATTACAACTATAGGAACATCTGTTTCCGCCTGTTTTAAAAATGGTTTATAGTTAACTTCTCCTAATGTAAAATTATTATTTCTATCATAGATAGAATTTTTAATTTCGTCTTCATCTATTGATCCCCACCAATTATTTGATAAATCGACATCTACTAATGTATCAATAAGTAAAACAGAAAATTTATTATCATATATATTATTATTATATATTTTATATATACAAGTATAATCATCCATAGTACTAAAATTAAAATTAACAAATACTATACCACCGCCAGGATTATTAAAAATATTATTATTTGAAATAACTGGACACCCAGAATTAATCCTTATTCCTTCTTGTGCGTCTTTTCTTTTATCATCATTATATATATTATTTTTTGTTATAATAGGAGAACCGCCATTAATCTCAAATCCGCAACCAGTGATTTCATTATAAGAAAAAAGCGGTAATCCATCTTGGATTGTTATACTCCCAGCCATAATTTTATTATTGATAATTTGAGCTTGTCCGCCACCAATAGATATTGCCCTATTATCTATATTTTTAAAAATATTATTTTTTATCAAAGGAGATGAGTTGTCTATTGTGATAACGGCACTGGCAATATTACTATTGATATTATTATTGTTAGATCCATATTCAAAAATACAATTTTCCATAATGCTTCCTTTTTTATTTTTATCACTCCAGTCAATGCTATTATCCGAAAAATATATAGAACCCCAATTAAAACTTAAATTGAATCTATTATTATTTTCAAAATAAGTTTTTGTAAAAGTAATTTTTTCAGTCTCAGTGCCAATTGCCATTAATGTGCCATCAATTTTTATATAATGACCTTCGCCAGCTATAAAATATGTTTTAAATTTTACGAACACACCTGGTTCAATTATTAATACGACGCCTTCATTGACTAAAATATTACCTGTTACGATATAAGGACTATTGGCTAAAGTCCAAGTTGTGTCGGAATCAATAATTCCGCTGACTTCTGTCTCTGCGTTTACTTGTCCTACTAACACAAAACAACCAAGTACCGCAAAAACCAAAATTGATAAAATTATAAATTGTTTTTTCATAAGTTTTTTTTGTTAGTTAAATATTATTTTTAATTATTCAATTTTAATTGGCTTATTATAAAATTTAACCTTCTAATTAAATCATCATAAGTTAAAATATCAATAACATTTTTATATTTTCTTCTAACAACTTCAAAGTCATTTTTTTGATCTTCGCTAAGTCCAGCGTCTCTCCCCATAATAATTAAACCGCATGGATTAATTATTTTTATACCAAATTTTTTTGGTAAACTACCTCTATATTTATTCGTTAAATATTTCTCTCCATTTTCGCCCCATCTGTTTAAATGAAATATATATTTTTCAACTTGCATTACTGTCCCAGACAAATCTCTTAACGGTATATAATTATTTCTGTATAGATTTTTCGTAATTATTAAATTCTTTCTAGGTAGCTTTACTTCTACTATATCAATATTTCCTCCAGCATCTACCAATAAATAATCTAATCTCTTATTTTTCTTGCGACTATATTTTACTGGAGCTTCATTAAAAATAGCTATATATTTAGGGTATAAAAGTAAAATTATTTGGAATATTTCTTTTTGCCACTGTTTTTCATTGTACTTGTCTTCACTCTTGAGCATCAATTCTAATTTTCTACGCACCGATTGGTATTTCACTAATTCATTTTCTTGAAATATTTTATATATGTTTTTTCCCTTTATGCTGATTTTTTTGTTCATGCAAGCATTATATTTTTCTTCACCGTCCATCGTTGTGTTAAAATAATTTTTCAAAACTGAACTAAGCCGAGCGTCAACATACTTTTCTAATTCATAAGACTTTGGAAAATCTTTTAACATTTTGTTAAATTCTTCTTTTGGAATATTATTATCTTTTTCTCCTCCAATATAAATATCCTCTTTAAGTAATTTATCAATTTTTTTAAAAATTGACACTCCTCTTGACGCAATGAAAAAATCTAAATCAATAACAACATTTTTATAAATAAATAGATCTCTCTTTGTACTTAACTTACTTTTGTCGATTTTAAAATAATTATTTTCTAATTTCCCCAAAATAAATTCAATGGGTTTATCGTAATTTTCACTTAAACTTTTATCCAAATTTTGTTCAAATAAATCTTTAACTCCGAACACAAATGTTCCTTTCTTTATTGATACTTTTTTATGTTCTTTCAGCTTTTCAAAAACCCACTCTTTGTAATGCGGATCGTAAATAAATATTAACAAATTATTTTCTACTCTAAAATTAATCATATTTTTTAAAATACTTAATTTAATATATCAACAAAAAAGGTCTCCCGTCGGCGGCGACCCTTTCGGATCACCCAATGCCCTTTCGAGCAAAGACCAAATACATAGCACCGATCAGAAGACCG
>JAGLJD010000090.1 GCA_023142625.1 Candidatus Parcubacteria bacterium
ACGCTAAAAGCGATGCGCGAAGTTATATTCGCTTTAATAAGCCCGGTAATTACATTAACGGACGGTCTTTGCGTGGCTAAAATCAGATAGATCCCGACCGCGCGCGACATCTGCGCCAAGCGGATGATTAAATTTTCTATTTCAGCGCCTGCAGATGCCATTAAATCCGCAAGTTCGTCAATAATAATAACCAAATTATACATTTTTTCTTCGCTGGCTGCGTTATAAGAAATAATATCCCGTTTTCTTGCTTCCGCTAAAACTTCAAACCGCCTTTCCATTTCCGAAATCGCCCATTTTAATGCCCTTACTGTCTTCTTGGTGTTAGTGATAACAGGAGCGATTAAATAAGGTGTGTTGTTATAAATAGGCAACTCCACTCTTTTCGGATCAACCATAATGAACTTTAACTCATTCGGGCTGTTTTGGTAAAACAGGCTTAAAATAATTGAATTTATGCAGATGCTTTTGCCAGACCCGGTAGATCCGGCAATCAGCAGATGCGGATTTTTCACTAAATCCAGCATCCATGCCTTGCCAGAGACATCTTTTCCAAGCGATAGCATCAGATTAGAAGCGCGATTCTTAAATTCTTTTGAGGTTATAATATCTTTAAGGCGAACAGTGGCAGCGGTTTTATTAGGAACTTCAACGCCTACTAAAGATTTTCCCGGAATAGGCGCTTCTATGCGAATCGGATGCGCTGCCAGCGCTAAAGCCAAGTCGTTGCCCAAAGTAATAATTTGCGACAATTTAACCCCTTCCGCCGGCTTTAAGGTGTATTGCGTTACGGTCGGTCCGATATTGACTTCGCCCATTTCAACCTCAATGCCGAAATTCTGCAAAGTATTTTTAATAATATTTATATTGCTGTTTATGTCGCCGCTTGTCGGCTTGCCTCCACTGTTTTCCAATAAGCTCACAGGAAGGTCTATTTTCTGCTTATTAAAAACATTATTAAGATTTAACTGAAACCCGCCGCCGTTTTCACTTTCGATGTTAGAATTTTTTTTGATTTCAGACTGCCTGAAATCAATCTTGCTGTCTTTGCTGTCTTCGCTGCTTTCATAATCTTCTTCCTCGCGCTGCTCGCCGCTGTCATTAAATTTTTTATGCTGATAAATATTACCCGCCTTAATTTTTAATAATTTTAAAATTCGCAAAAATTTCATAGCCGCAAATTTAAAAATACTCGCTCCGTTAAACATACTGCCCAAAGAAATATTAAAAATTATCAAGATTGAACTGATAAATATCGCCAATAAAATTATCAAACTGCCCCAAAAACTTAAAAAATATTCAAGCGGCCAGCTTAAAAGAATTCCGACATATCCGCCGCCATGCGAAGCCGTTTTTAAATCTTGAAAAAAATTCTGGCTTAACGGATGGCTTAAATGCAAAAGCGCGTAAAAACTTAATACAAAAAACGCGAAACTAAAATAATGAATCGCTTTTAGCGCCATTTTTTTTGAAACAATCAGCAGATAGCTAAACGCTAATAAAATCAGCGGAAAAACAGCATATCCCAGTCCGAAAAAATTTTTTAAAATTTTTTCAAACCAAAATCCAAAACGCCCGGCTGAGTGAAAAAAACTCAAAAGGGATAGAACCGCAAAAGTAAAAACTATAACGATAAGCACGCCTTTTTTTGTTTCGGATTTAAGCGAAAAATCAGTTTCTTCTCTTATTATGTTTTTTTGCCTTCTTTTTCTCCTCATTTTTTTATTTCTATAAATTACGAAATGTATAAATTCCTCTGTCTTTGCGAGGAGGCAATAGCCGACGCGGCAATCCCATTACTGAGCGGACAAATCTATGATTATAAACTTTTTTGCGTAATTAACGAGATTGTCACCCTGTCGGGTGACCACCCGTTAGGCGTGGCTTCGTCGCTCTCTCTCGCTACGCTCGTTCGGCTCCTCGCAAAGACAAAATATAAAAAAAATGCAAAATAAATCTCCAACTTTTTTTATTATACAAAAAAATTAAAAAAATAGCAAAAACAGCTAAAATTAAACAAACCTTTGACTTTATAGACCTTATAAACTTTCAATTAATATCTAAACTACAAAAACTTTTTCTAAAACATACTCTAAAAAATTTGTTTTTATATAGATTAAGCTGATTATAAAAATCATCGCCAAAATACTTTCTATAATCAGCGGCTTGTGCTGAATTCTGAATTTAATAAATATATTAATCAGTAAAGAGACAGCGATTATTACCAAAGCGATAAAGAAAGTATAGCGCGACATTTTTATAATGCTTTCTGCCATAGTTATCTCTTTTTCAGCTTCTATATTAAAAGATTTAACTTTGCCTGCCAAACTGGCATTCATTCCGCTAAAATCAATATTATCTACTTTAGGCTTAACGCTTAACGCAGAGGCAGCCCTTACTTTTGCTATAATTTTTTCAGCAGGAGTTTGAACGGCTGGCTTTTCTGTTTTTTCTATATCTTTTATCGCTTCTGTCTTTTTTGTTTCTCCTATTTCTTTAGTTTCTTCTATCTTTTTCCCCTCCTCTGTTTTTTTTATTTCTTCTTTAACTGCGCTTGCCTCCTTGACTTCAATTTGCGGATTTTCTGCTGATATTTCCTGTTTAACTGCAACTATCTTTTCAACTGTCGGATTTTCAATTATTTCGCTTTCAGCCGGCGATTCGCTTTTAACTGTCTGATCATCAGCGGCTGAGACCATTGCTAATTTTGTGTTATTCGCGCTGCCAAAAATCTGCACTAAAACATTAGTCTTCCTTCCGTCTATAACTCCTGTTAATATAGCCAGTCCGACATCTGAATACTTGCCGCTTAAAATATTTTTTTTATGCGTTTCTGAAAGCATCAGGGCTTTATGCGCCGATTGCGCTGAAGTAAAATTCATTGCTAAATTCTCGCCAACGAACAGATAAGCGTATTCCGATCTATTAATAAAATCCCAAGACATGCGGCCATCAGGGCTTTTGTGCGCAAAATAGCCTTTCTCAACCATATCTTTCGCCTTACTGAGAGCCGCTTCGTTTAAAACAGAATTATTTGTCAGTTCGCTTATTCCATTGCTTTTTCTGTCAACATTAATTAATTCTAAAATATTCTTGGTAATCAGTTCTGACATTTTCGCCTGATTCGGATAAATGAAAAACAGATAGCCGGTCACTGACATTTTAACAATAACTAAAACCGCGGCGATAATCACTAAGGATTTAGCTCTTAAAATTTTCGGCCTATGCCCGTTTTCTTCGGTCGGTATGAAATATTCTTTAAAAATAGACCCTGAATCGCAGCAAAATCTTTTAAGCCCCTCTTTTCCGCTTGCCAGTTCTTCTATTTCCTCTTTTTCCTCATCTAAAAAATCTTTAAAATTGCCATAAATTTTTTTTCCGTTTTTTTTGCCAAATTTAAAAAAAGGCAATTTAGCAAAAAATTCCCGCAAAACTAAAAAATATTTTTTAAAACCATTTTTTATTTTTTTAAAAAATTTCATACTTGGCTTATTTAAGCAATTCTTGACTTTTTATAATTATTGTTATATAATTTAAATATTAAGACGAAAAGGGATCCAAACGGTTTAATGCCTAAGGAGACCTTTTCTTTTTTTATTATTTTATTTTTCTTTTAACCCCCTTGCTGCCTAAATAATCAAAGTATGCGGGCATAAGTTTTCTGTATAGAGAAGAGGCAAATTTTTTTATTGCTTTGCGAATATTTTTATCTTGCATATTTTTATACGAATATACCTATTTTACTTTGAATTAGTCTGAATATTTTTTGGCTTTGCGGAAACCAAAAAAAACTTTAATTTTTTATTTATTTTAACAAAATTAATTCCTTTAAGCAAGGTATCTATAAATAAAAAAATTCTCAATCATAAAATCGGGATATAAAAAAATTAATTACGCGACAAATCTATTAGAAAATTCTATATTTCTCGTTGACTTTTTTTTATTGTTTTTCTACTGCCCTTTTAATATAATTAAAATTTTATTTTATTTAAAATATCCTATTCCATCAACTCCGCTATTACCACTAGCCGATTTTTTTGCGAATAAATCGGATCGCAAGTGAGTTTATTCAATAAGCGAGTTTATTCAGCCAAAAAAAATAAAAATATCAAAAGTTATAAGAGATGTGCGACCGCATCAATTTTACAACTTTTCTATTGCTCTTATTTTTTTGCTTTTTAATCATATCGCTTAAAGTTATACTTCTAAATTGAATTGGGTTTTAAAAAATCGTAAAAAATAATATGAAAAAAATAATTAAATTCCAATATGTGAGTGAACTTATTCATAAAAAATAATCAAAAGAAGTTAAAAATAAAAAACCCATAAAGTCGAAAATAAATTTATTTTAACTTTATAGACTTTTAATTTTTTAATCTTTAGCGGGTTTAAAAAAAATTAAAATAAAAATAGCCGACATATTACATTGCTTTGTAATATGTCGGCTATTATATTAAAAGATCTTCCGTGTATAATTTTCCTCCTGTGGGCATTCCAACTGCCCTAATTTTTTGCTTTATTTTTATGTCGCATAGCGGTATTGTCAACGACCGTACAAGCCCCAAATGTCCATGCTACCGCCCATACCTCTATCCAAAATCCAGTTGCCGCCGGTAGTGGTCTCTGGATTGCCCTTGGGTTCGGTGATGTATACATAATCAATCTTGTCTTGGCTGCCGTACAAGGTCTCGATTATGCCGCCGTCCGAGCTGCCTGGCTCGTTGCCCGAGCCGTCCATATCACTGTTCCATTCGCCGTACCAGCTGTCAAAGCCACTGTCAAGGCTACTGTTGTCCGAGCCGTTGCCCGAGCCACCGATCAAATCGTTGTCCGAGCTACTGTCCAAATCGTCATCCAGAATGTTAGAGTTACCGTCCGAGTTGTCGGTCGGGCTAGGGCTAGTGTCTAAGCCGACGTCAGAGCTATCTAAGTTGTCCGAGCCGCTGTCAAAGATGCTGTCCGAGCCGCCGATCAAGATTGTCGGGACGCCGTTCAGAGCGCCGTTCAGATTGCTTTCTCGGACATCCAATCCCCGTTCAATTTCCCTGTCTACACTAAAGCCGGCACCGTCCCATGTTCCTTGTACTCCATCCCAGATGCCAAAGTCCTTCCAGTTAGGATAATACTCATCCCAAAAGCCCGAACTCTCTAAGTCGTCTAAATTCTTAAAGAACTCCGAATTATCCGGACTGTTCGCGTGAACCATTTCCATGTACTCTGAATGATAATTATCATCCGAGATATTCGGAATGTCTGATTCGTCATCCGGGATATTCGAGTCCTCGGTTACTTCGTCATCTATAACGTCATCCGTGATATTCAAGTCGTTAAAGTCATCGTTTATCTCGTTGAGCAGATGCTCATCTACTATGTGATGAACATTACCCAACAATTTGTGCCCAACAACAACTGCTGCGCATATAAAGACGGTTCCAACTACGACACCGCCTATACCAAAAGGCAGAGTTAAGAATGCCAATTCTGTTGCATGGCCGGCGACCATGATTTGATAACCTACTCCGGCTTTAACTCCTCCGGCCAAAACCATGCTGACAGATACTATTATAGCATCTGCAAGCTCAAGCGCAGCTACTCCGATAAACCATGCTTTTGAAGGAGAATATTCTATTGCGCCTGTTTTGCCTCCATTAATAATTCCATAATCACTCTCAATTTGGAAGGTAATGGACTTCATCTCCTTATCCATCACTATCCATGCCTGTCCGGTTGTGATTGGGCGCTCAAGGATTGCAATTATAAACCCTTGTTCTAGATAACGCCTTATAGCGTTTCTTATTTCATTCTTTGCGGAAAATTTTCCAAGGTCTTCCGTGTTTTCCAAAATAACCACGGAAATTCCCTGTTCCATTGCTTCAGCAAAACAGCTTGCAGTGGAAAAAGCTTTTGTTTTAAACAAAGATTGAAGAGTTAAGCTTTCATATAAGCTGCAGATAGTAGCTTTTATTACAAACCAACTCTTTACTTCAGCCTCTTTGTCATTGTCCTGGGTTTCTTGTAGCGAAACTGCCATTGAGGGATCTCTAACTACATTTATCTCAACACCTTCGTTTGTCCAAGATGTCAAGACCAATGATAAAGCGTCCACATTGTCTATCTTGGCCATTTTAGCCAAATTCTGAATAGATTTTCCCGAGAGAAAACAATACATTTTCCCTGTAAGGCTGAGAATTTTTAATTTTGCTTCATCAGGCATTTCCTGATCTGGGTCAAGATCATCAACTAAAGATTTTAATTTTTCAGCTTCTTGCCACAGGTCTTTCTCATTCTGTTGAATACCCGGAGTAAAAACATGTTTATCCTCGCCAGCAATTAATTTTATCTCCGAATATTCCCAGCCTTTTTTACCTGGTTCAAAAAATCCGACTCTAATGTTTTGAGTCTCGTTTAAGCCAGCAGAAGTCCCTGTTGCCACAATCTCCGCGCCGAGTTTTAAAACAGGCAGATATCCTTCTTCGGAACTTTCAATATAGGTTATTGAGAGTTCTTCTGTTAGTTCAGAAAGTGAGCACTGGAAAAATTCACCGCCTGACATCGTTATTTCTATCTTTGCCATTAGTTCTTCCGGCAGTGATGAAAATTGTCTTACAACTTTCCATCGATCCAAATCTACCCCTCTTTCTTTTTCTGTGGGGTAATACTGATTAATTTCTCTTGACCCGAAAAATTCTTTCGGAGTCAAATTTCCCACAGTATTGTTAAAAATACTTTCTTGTTCTTTTAAAGCATTTCTAACTAAATCAGGATCAAGCAAAATAGACTCTTTTGAATCTACTGAGCTAAAAATAGACCTTGTCTTCTCGCCTACCTCTATTTCCGCGCTGTACCCCTCTGTCCGTTCATGGCTTTTATATGACGGATCCAAGGTGATGGTTCGGCCATCTCCGTACATATTATGTACGGATACCCTAGGTTGCATAACTATAAAGTCACTAAAATGCTCGTTTAAAGGAATGATTGGAATGTATCTCTTGCCCAACATCAGACCAGCTGCATAGGGACTTTCAGCCCCTGTCCAGCTCATCATCTCTTCGCCGGTTAGTGTCATGATGACTTCTTCAAGAAAGACATCATAGCCAGCTACAATTAGAAGATCGTGCAAAAGAACGCATTTCTCCCAAGGACTTGCTCTATTAGCATGAAGGGTTTTAATTGAACTATTACGTAGTCCATAATAGAATTCTGTCTCAATCTTGTAAACATAGTCAAAAATTTCAACAGGATCATACTTTAGAGTTATAAAGGAAAAATTACGAATCTCTTCATTAATGATCTCATTGCCAGCAGAATACGTGTATTCTTCACTTAGCGCTAGCATTAATTCCATTGCTCTGGCTTCTGTGATTTCCTGCCTTAACCTGAAAAAGTCCTCTTGAACTATAAAGGGATTGCTAGGTCCTTTATCTATACTGAAAGCCAAAGGCTTTCGTAAATCGATAAATTCATCTGAAAAATCAACATTTGCCAATGCAGGCATACCTTGACCTGCGCCAAAAAAACAAACAATTATAAGCCAAACGATAAACTTTCTCATGAGATCTCTCCTTTTCGGTTTTCTTTTTAATGTAAGAAAAATGAAAAAAATGATTGTCAAGGAAAACTAATCTCTCATCACCTCCTTTCCTTTCTTTAGTGCTGTAATTTACAGATAAAAATAAACTTTGGCATTTCTTTAAAAAAGAATTACCAAAGTTTTAATAAATTTCTTTGAAGAGGCATGCCGCTTTTAACCTTTTATTTCTCTTAATCTCTTTTCATACTTTTTCAATTCTTTTTTAGCAACTTTTTCTTCTTCTTTCTTTATTACTTCCATATTATCTCCTACTTCATCAAAACCTTTCCCTAATTTATTAAAGAATTCGAGTACCTTTCCTGTTTTTTTAGGTTTTTCAGGCGTAGATTTTTCAGGCGTTTTAGGACCGCCTGTGTCTATTTTTGGTTGTTCAAAAGGCATAATTTTTTTATTTAACATTATTATTTCTCCTTTTCCGCTTTTTCGTTATTTATTAGCTTTCTTTTGGGAATGAAATTGTCAAAGAACCAATCTAATCCCCCCATTTTTTTAGTGTATATTATTAGATTAAATTGTCAATAGGATATACAAAATAAGTACATAGGTAACACTTCGCTAAATTTTATCAAAATTTTAGAAATTATTATCTTGGTTTCCAATTTTTCCTTTTGATGCATAGTTAAAATTTAACGCTCTATTCTGCCTAATTTTTTAATTTTAAGCAAATTATGGACCGTTGCCTATATATCTCGTCTTTTGCAGGCTAAAATCAATCCTCAATCAGTTCCGCTATTATCACTAGCCGATTTTTTTGCGAATAAATCGGATCGCAAGTGAACAGAGTTAAGGTCGGCTTTTCTGTTTTCTCTAAAATTGACAAGTCGCGCGGACTAACTATTTTTATCTCATTTATCTTATAATAATATTTTTTTTGCTCCCAAACCGCCAAGATAATATCCCCTATCTCAAGCTTATGAAACAGATAAAAAGTCAGATTGCTCGGAGGCAAATATTTAAAGCGGTGCCCGGTAATCACGGTATTGCCTGCTTTGTCAGGCGAGGAACTTCCCGGTATCCGCCAAGCGCCATGCGACAGCGCCCAATCTTCATTAGACGAATCAATAATCGGCGCATTTACGCCGATTTTAGCGATAATTACGCGGTTATTATATTCTGCCTGTGATGCAGGATAAGCGACGGCTGGCTGGACCTGCGGCAAATCAACTTCTTTTTCAACTTGTTTTTCTTGATTATTTTGTCCATTTTCTAAAACAAAAGGTTCGCTTTTTATAATTTCGCCTGTTTTTTGCTTTACGGTTTCAAAATCCTGCCAGTCAATGCTCGAAGGTTCGCCTTGTTGCGATAACCTATATTTTACTGCTGGATAAAACGGCAAAGCTATTAAATAAACTATAATGCCGATAATTAAAAACTCTAGCGTAAAAACTAGAGTTTTTATTAACCTTTTTTTATTTATTTGAAACATAGATTATCACAAATACTTTCTCCTTAATATTATCGCGGAGGCAGACAGCGCTACAAGCGCTAAAATCAAAATCATAAGTTCTTTTACACTAAAACCGGTTGCCGCCAATTCAATACTCACATCAACAGAAGCGCTGATAGGTTCGTGGTTGTCTGCGCTGGCTTGCGCTATATTAGCGTATATTCCAGTTGCCGCAGTCGCGCTGATAGAAACTTCATATTCCGTAATTTTTTCCTGTCCCGGCTCAATATCTCCAAGCTGCCATGTCTTTAAAGTTCCGCCTCCGTCAATAAAGGCAAATTCTGCCGGCAAAGTATCGGTTAGCACTGTATTATAAGCCGCCATATTGCCGATATTTGCTATATTCACTTTATAGATAACGGTGTCGCCAGAATTCGCAAAATCCTTATTAACTGTCTTGCTAATTGTCAACTCGGGCGCGCCTTCTTCGCCCAAGACAATCGGACCGCAGCAGTCTGCCATATTAAATGATAATTCCTTACCAAGAACTTCAGGAGAAGCGCTGGAAATCGGTTTAAAGTAATAAAGAATATTTCCGCCTAAATTCTCAATAGTCATTGAATGAATTGTCACTTTATCAGCGCTTTCGGCAGTGGAGCTTGCGTAACCGTAATTTGGCGGCAAGCCAGTTGATGGATGCGATTTTGTGTCATAAACCACGCGGCTTGTCGCGTATTTATTGGTCCGCCAACTAACAAGAACAGAAGTTTCTGATATGCATGATACTTGCTCGTCATGCACTGTCAGATAAGTCTCGCCTCCGCCACCGCCACCGCCTCCGCCGCCGCTTAATTTACAATCAATAGTGCAGGATTTTCCGCTTGGCACGCCATCGCTGCCATCGCATGCTTCATAACCGTCATTATTAGGACCGCCAAGCAAAGCGTCATTCGGGCTTTGTTTAATGCCGTCGCCGCAATAAGTATCAGGTCCGCCTTGTCCCGGCTTATAATTGCCAAAATTATAGATAAGCTGATCTCCTTGATTTATAGTAAATTCATAATACGGCGGATTAATTGGCGCTGTTGCCGTCCAGCCTTCATCATCTTCTAAAACTTCTCCCAATATATAATTTCCCGCTTCTATATCTGTAAAGCAATAATGTCCTGCCGGATCTGAATCTGTTATTCTATGATCAACTAAAACAGTCTGCTCAACTATCTTATAAATTTTAACTGTTAAACTTCCTGTATTATTTGGATAATATATGTCATAAATTAAAAATTCAACTGTGCTGCTGGAACCTGCCATATTGATAGAATAAATATGATCTGCTGAATAATCGCCCCAATCAACTTCTGCCCCGTCTACTAATAAATTCAATAAAATCGTGCCTTCGCTTTCATAACCTCTTACTGAATCAGTCCAAGGCAAACTGCTGCTGGCTTGATAATCATCCTGCGAATATTTAGCGTCAGCCTCAATATCCTCAGGGCTCCCGCCTCCGGCAAAATAAGCGCCGCTTGCTTCAATGCGATAATTATCGCCGTTATTTAAAACAATATTAGAGGTTGTGGCAGCGCCATCTATGGCATAAACCGTTACTATGTCAACTAATTGTTCTGTCTCCTGTTTTTCAAACAGATTAATTGTCCAGCTATAAAGCCCGTAATCTTCGCCATTCATTTCGCCGTCTAAATTATAATCATAAAATTTAATGCCGCAAATTGATCCTGTTTCTTCTGTATAATGGTTGGCAAAATCAATAGTAGTGGTCGCTTCTCCTGCTGGAAGGTTAAAGTAGTAGAAAGTTTGGCCAGCAGGCAAGGTCTGTAACCAATTTTCCCGCTGAACTTCAGCTACTCCGTAATTACCTGAATCTAAACCGGCAAACTCATAGCAGCCGTTGCTGGTAGTTGTTGTGGCTATTAATGAGCAAGCGCCTGGATCGCCTGAACCTAAACTGTCTAAATAGCTAATTGGCAAAAGCTCTCCTGAAGGCAGGTATGGGCATCCTATCAACTGTATCTCCCAGCCATTTATTGTGTCCTCGTCTTGATCAATTATGCCGTTATTATTAACATCATTATATTTACAGCCAGAAATTGAAGAATAATCATCACCCTCAATCTCAATGGCAATATCGCAGCCAAAGTCGCCGGAAGAATCAACTACGCCATAGCCATGCTCCTGCGCGACCATGCCTGCTATAGCTGGCGTTCTTAAATGCACCTGCCAAGTATCTATTCTGTCGTCTTCGCCTACCCATGCGTCTGTTAAAATATCTAATGGAGTATCAGAATCCATGCTTGAAATCGTAAGATGATCGCATAAATCGCGGTAGCATTTTTCATAATCTGCCGGGTTATTGCGGCAATGTTCTTTATCTTCTTCAAGCAGCGGCTTTGGATGAGTGGAGATAGAATAATTATCAGGATTTCCTGAATCTACAAATTCAACAGTAAAATATTTATCAGTTTCTTCGCCTGGAAAGCGCAAGCCAAAATCAAGATGGCTAATTGTGAATCTCAAATTTTCAATATTTGCCAAAACATTAACCATAATGCCTTGCAATGAAATAACGGTTGCTAATATAAAAAACGCAAAAACAAAAATACGAACATATTTTGTCCACTCACGACAAAATTTCCTCTTCGGCTTTATAAAATTTATCTGATTTTTGTTTTTATGTAAATTCATAAATATATTTATTCAATAATTGTTTAATCGTTTGGCTGACCGCCAGTATCATCGCCTCCGCCTGTATCAGCCGGATTACTAACATCAGCCGCGGAACTATCACCGCCAGTATCTTGCCCGCCGCCGGCATCGCCTGCTGTGTCTGGATTATCTGCGCCGCTGCCAGCGTCTCCGCCCATATCGCCCGAGTCATCACTATCAGTTGAATTACTATCTCCTGAGTCATCTGTTCCACTGCCTTGATCATTTTGATCGCCGCCAGCGCCAGTATCTGCGCCATTATCTTGCCCGCTGGCAATAGCCGAGTCTCCAGAATCACCAGCATCATCTGCTCCGCTGCCTTGATCGTCTTCATCTTGCTCACCGTCGGTATCGCCTGTTTCGTCCGAATCGCCAGCATCATCGGTTTGCCCATCATCTTCAACTGCGTCATCGCCACCGTCAGCATCGTCATCGCCGCCGTCAGCATCGTCATCGCCAGAGTTTTCTCCGCCGTCGTCATCTATTGCGCCGCCTTCTGTTCCGCCGTCTTGACCGCTGGCAGTATCCGCGCCGTCATCTGCTGTCTCGCCTTGTGTTCCGCCGTCTTGATCTTGATTATCGTCTTGATCGTCTTCATTTTGCTCATCGTCGGTATCGCCTGTTTCGTCCGAATCGCCAGCATCGTCGGTTTGCCCGTCATCTTCAACTGTGTCACCGCTATCATCGCCAGTATCACCATCGCTGTCATTTCCATCTTCTTCGCCGTCTTTATCAGCGCCGCCGCCTTGATCTTCATCGGTTTCGTCTTCTTCTGCTTCGTCCCCGTTGGTTTGTCCTGAATTATCAGCTGTCTGACCGTCTGCGTCATCCGCTGGATTGCTTTCTCCTGTTTCGCTATAGTCTTCCGCAGGCGATCCTGCCGCGGCCGATCTATGAGATGTCCCTGATTCTGAAGCGCCTGTTGAAGCCGAACTTGATCCTGCTGAAAAATCTTGTTCTTCTTCCTCGTATTCTTCTAATATATTTGGCGCGCCGGGAGTAGGAACTGGATCAACCCATTCGCCTATACCGTCTGGGATGCGGGCGTAAGATTTATTTTCTGGCACCGCGCCACTACCGCTGCCGACAACTGAATCATCGTAATTAGGATTGCCCGGCGTTGGCGTTAATGAATCATAATGGCTGCCGCTATAACTGTGGCTATCTGTTAAATTATCATTATAATCAAAGAAATTAATCGTGTCATTGTCATTATTTAAAGAAAAATTATGCGAGGTGCAGCTGTCTCCTCCTTTACGATAAACTACCAAGAAATCATTTGGCCTTATCATAACACCGCCTGTATTGGTGCGACAGGCCTCAACATCAATCCTGTTGCCTCCGGCGTCAGTTAAATAATAACCTGCTAAATTAACTGAATAAATAGCGGACAAATTATACAATTCAACCCATTCGCCGTTAGGCATAGCAGCCGCGTCATCGCCGATAGGATCAGGCAAAAACTCATTAAGAACTACGCCTGGGCATAAAGGACCGCCATTTCTGCTTTCGCCGGCAATAATCAAAAAATCACCGAAAATCATGCCAGGCCCGACAGGCGCGGAACAGCTGGTATGGATTTGAACATTCTCTACATCATCAATATAAATAGTAATTTCTGTTCCTAATGTAGGATGAACTCCCCATGTCCCGACAAAACTGAATTGTTCGCCAGAATTTACTGCATCATTAAATACTATAACTCCGTCGCTTTTCTGAACAACTTTAATTACTGCAGTTGAAGTTCCGTTATATTGCATAGTTAAACTTGTTATCTTGCCGTCGCAAGGCCCGCATTCTTCTATTGAACAATCAGAATTGCAACCATCGCCGTCAATCAAATTTCCGTCGTCGCATTGTTCGCCCGGGTCAACTATGCCGTCGCCGCAATATGAATCGCAATACACGGCTGAAACATCGTAAGTTTCGCTCATAATCGCGCTTTGCAGCAATTCCCCGTCTCTTTCATGGCAGGTTCTCGCTTTGACAGTCGCGCTGTATGTTAAAGGAAACGGATCTGCATATAATGAGCCGTTCGGAGCATAGCAATCCGGATCGCTGCCGTCAGTAGTATAATAAATAGTCGTAGTTGTTCCGGTTAAAGTGGCGCTTAAAGTTACAACTAAGCTGCCGTCGTTGCAAAACTCCCCGCTCGGCGGATCAATATTTGGAACATCATTAACGATTTTAGCCGTAACATTTATTATATGCGCTTCAAAAGCGTTAAATAGCTGCGCTTGCGAAACAACAAAAACCATTGCCAAAAGAACGACGCAAACCATCCTCGTTAGATTCTTTTTGAAAAAAATTATTCTGTTTTTTCGCTTTTGTATTTTATACATAGGTATAAAATTTATATTAATCATATATTTATTTGCGATAATTTTCCTAAAAACGGAATTCTAATCGGCTTGTTTCTAAAATTCAGCGTTTTTCCGATCAATTTGTCATATTTAATCGGCTTGTCTTTTATATTATTAGCGTCGCCTTTAGTGATAAAAGTATCTTCTTTCAATTCAATTACTCGGTGAATGGTAAATCCTTTTTCGTTCGCGTAGACTACGATATCTCCTACTGCAATCTCATTTTTGCCGCTAACGCCTTTGATTAAAATCAGGTCTCCTTTTTTCAGCTGCGGCCACATTGAGCTTGATGTTATGGAAGCGATCGGATATTCGCTGTCTAATATTTTTTTCAGCGCTGCTGGAGTTCCCCAGACAATCAGAGTAAAGACTAAAATATAAGCTGTCCATTCTAAAATTATTTTAATTATTTTATTATTTTTTACCATGCTTTCGGCAGTTTAAAAATCCAGACGAAGCCAGTGTACTTTTCTCCGATCGGCGCTGACACAGGCATATACAAACTGAATTCCAATTTCTTTTCATCTCCTTTTTTCATTGTAAAATTATTCTCGCTTAGTTTGACTAATTCCGCGATTGATCCGAACTTTAAAACAAATATAAAAGTGTCAATCCCGCCGGCGTTCAAGGTGACATACCGAGTAGCAGATGTATCTGCTGACAAATCTCCGAAATCCAGCCGCTCGTCCGTAGGATTGACCCCGACTTTTTTCTCGCCTTCTATGACTAAAACCTGCGCGCTGTATTTATCCGCTATGGCAACCTGAACGATTATTATAAAAATTAAAACGCCGATAATCGCCCAAATTATTCTTTTTAAAGTTGTTCTTTTGGGTTTCTTATTGTTCTGCTCCGCGGCGGCTTTTTCAACCACGCTGGACGGCCGCCATGGCTCTGCTCGGTTTTCTCTGTTTTGTGTCTCCATATATTTGTATTAAAATGTTAAAAATATCAATATCTATCGCTGAATTTATAAAATAAGTTGTTGGTTGAGGCAAATCGTTTTTTTGCGATTCGCCTCAACCGAAGTTTAAGCAATTATTCTTAAGAAAGGGGGTTGCCGCGGTTTTAATCTTTTCTGTAGCGCCGCGATATCATTTTTGCATTGCCGGCATACTATTGGCAATCTATCGTCTTCTCTTTTTTCTTTTGTGAATTCCCCGCAAATCTTGCAGCGCTGTTTTTCTTTGTTTTCTCCATTTGAGAAAAACAATACTTCTTTTTCGCAATCTGGACATGCGTTCCATGTGTTGCCAAAAAGGCTAACTTCTTTCATTTCTGTCCCGCAATTGGGACATTTTTCTTTTTTTCCTTGCTCTTTCGCTACCTTTTTGACTGTTCTTTTAAAATTGCTCACTTTTTTCCTCCTTTTTTTAAAATTCGCTCTACGCGAGCCCATGAAGATGATTTGCCTTAATCTCGTCCCTGTCTTTTTTTGGAAAGACGCGGGGAAAGACATAAACTCCGCCATCACATTTCGGGCATTTCAGCCACTCGCGACCGAGCGCATCCATCTTTTTCGTTTTTTCCGCCCCGCAAATGGGACAAACTTCTTTTCCCGCCATTTTTTCCTCCTTTTTTGTTTTTGTTTTTCGGTTTTTACTCCTCTAATCTCCCCCTCCCCAGTTTAAAAAACTGGGGAAAGGATGCATTAAGGGATTAAAATTACTAAGTAAGAGGGGGATCATTAGGCACATCCTCATTATCATAAGGATCTATACAATCAGGATCTTCTGGATAATCAATATAACCATCTTGATCATTGTCAAGACCATCACTACAAGTGCCAGTATTCGCGCTAATTCCAGTAACTTCAATCCATAAATCACAGCCAAAAGTTTGGCTTTCTAAACTTGCCGGCAATGTCCAATCCCATGGATTCACAACATCAGGATTGATGCCCCAAACCCATTCATCGTAAGTCTGGTCGCATTGTCCGTCAAAACAAGGAACTGCTAAATCAATAACCCATTTATCTGTTATGTCGTTAACTGATTGAACTAAATGACCAGTCGCTATTACAGATGTTTCATGAAAAGCGTCTACTTCGCAGTCATAAGGATATGCAGAATCACACCTATCTGTTAACATAGTATGGTCGTCAATATGCTTGTGCTTTGACAAATAAGGACATAAAATTGGGTAGCAATGGATATAATAAGGATCATTCGGATCGTCTGCGTCAACAGGACCCTCCTCTAAACAATATTCATGAGCAACAATTCCTTCGTTTGGATTTTGTGGGTCAGGATAGATCATTGCATAAGGATCTCCATCTGGATTTTGATCGCTTGGCCTTACTTTTGGCTTCTGCTTAATAACATAATTAACATCATCAACCCTGTCTTCTGCTAAAAATGAACTGCTTAAAGCGATAGTCAAATTTTCTTTAATAAACTCCTGCGGAAAAACTGTTCCAAAATCAATATGTTCTGTGTCAACAGCTAAAGCATTCTCAATTTTAGCCGTTACATTAATGACATGAGCTTCAAAAGCTACTAAGCCCATTGCTCCTACAGCCACCGCAGCCACAAGAGCCAAACTTAATAAAATTCTCTTTTTCATAAAATTAAGTGGCGATTTTATAAAGATTAAAATTAATCATTTAATCTTTTAAAAATCTTTTAATAAATAAAATTTATTAAAACTTAGTTTTTGTTTTCATCGACCTTTATTATAGATCTTTATAAAAAAATCTATTGAAAACTAAGATAATAATTATAAATTTTAAAGGTTAGTTGGCTGAGGCAAAACATTTTTGCCTTACCTCAACCGTATTTTGAATATCGATCTCTGTGATACGCAACC
This sequence comes from Candidatus Parcubacteria bacterium, assembly GCA_023142625.1. Taxonomy (GTDB): domain Bacteria; phylum Patescibacteriota; class Patescibacteriia; order JAACEG01; family JAACEG01; genus JAGLTA01. The sequence continues at coordinate 16,871 of JAGLJD010000090.1, forward strand.
TCTGGGACAAGCCTTGATCGGCTTTACAACAGACTCTTTCGCAAACCCCTTTATCTCTTTTAGCTCTCTTCCGCATTGCGGACAATATTCTTTTTTTTCTTCTGACATTTTCCCCCCTACTTTTTTTTAATTTATAATTATAAATTAAAAGGTTGGGTTGGGGCAAAACTGTTTCGTTTCACCCCAACAAATTAAATTAAACATTATTTCCGTTTTTTGCCCACATTAAGTATCTTTCGTTTATCCATTTTATTTTTTCGTTAAATTTCTTTTCTTCTTCTTCCTCTTCTTTCTTTCCTTTTTGTTTTTTTGACAATTTTTTCCCTCCTTTTTTAGGGTTTAAATTTTATTTTTTTAAATCCTCTATTTTCATTCCCTGATTTTTTAAAATCAGAGCGTGATAAAGAAAATTCAAACTGAATAATTTTAAAAGGGTTGGCTGAGGCAAATCGCGGAAAGGCGATTTGCCTCAGTTGCTTTTTTATGTATATCCCAACGCTTCAAGTTTGGATATAGCTTCTTTTACAGCCTCTGTAAAATTAAAAATTGCTGTTTTTTCATTTGTCCTAGGGGACACAAGGACTTTAAAATCCCCTTGGCAGTTTTTCACGCATGTGTCCCATAAAAATCCCGTTTCTTCCACTTCAGTCATCTCTGCCCCGCAATTAGGGCATTTTTTTGTTCTTTTCATTTTTTCCTCCTTTTTTAGGGTTTAAATTTTATTTTTTTAAATCCTCTATTTTCATTCCCTGATTTTTTAAAACCAGAAAGTGATAAAGAAAATTCAAACTGAATAATTTTAAAAGGGCTGGCTGAGGCAAATCGCTTTCTGTGATTTGCCTCAACTGAAGTTTAATAACTTAGAGACGCTGATTTTGGCAAATCACTATTGGTCTGCCGAAACAACTTCTCCTCTTGCTCATCAGTCCATATTCCCTCTAGGGGAATTTGAGGCTTGCTTTTTTCTAAATCGCCCATATGTTTCGGCGGTAATTTTTTGTCTCTATTTTTTTCTTTTTTTTCTGCCACTTTTCCCCTCCTTTTTATTTTTTTTGAATTTGAAATTCACCCTTTAAAATTTTATCTTGCATTTAGGTTCCACAGCCCTGCGGGACTATGGAACCAACGGCTGTGAATAAAATCCTAAAGGATAAATTCCATTTTTTAAAAAACAGTAAGAGGAACGGTAGCCTTCCTTTGCTTTTTTAAAAGAACAAAAAAATCTACACTAAAAATTATAGCGCAGATTTTTTTCTAACTTTATTTATAATAATTTTAATTGTGGCGTTTCCATTTATCTTCATATTCATAATTTTTAATAATAATGAATCTTAACAAATGAACACTATACTATAATAATTATAATAATTATAAATAAAAATAAGTCAAGAGAAAACCTGTGGATAACTTAATCCTTAAAATTCAGCCCTCAAACCTTTTCTTTTTTCTTAAATTATATCTGGCAATTCCAAAGATAATAACCAAAATCGTAACGCCAAAAATATTAAAATATTTCATTGAATTTCTTTCCGCGTCTGACATCTCTTGCAGCGGCCGGCTTGTAATTCCTTTGGAGCGGATATTTATCAAATCCTGATCCAGCGCCAAACTGTCAACAATATTCTGGAATAAAATCAGATTGCTGCTGCTTAAAAAACTGTCTTGCGCGAATTCAGAATCGCCGATCACGACAAGCCGCCCGTTTTCAGTCTCGAAAATAAATTCTTCCGCAAGCGCGACTTCGCCGTCCGCAACCTCTTTTTGCGGCCTGTCCTTGTCCTGATAAAAACTGCTGAATTTTCCAAAAACGCTAACCGCCAAAATATTCTGCTTCTGCCCTTGCGGAATAAATTGCTGCTGCGGATCAAGATTGAAATTTTCTTTTATCGCCCAACTTTTTTCAGTTGTCTTTGCTAATTCAAAAACCTGCTTATCGCCTATCCTGTCCGACAAAATTTCAAGCGAACTTGCCCATGGAAAAAACGCTGTTTCTAAATTCGCGGTCGCGGGATTATCTTGATCAAAATTCTCTGCTAAAATTTTAGGCCAAAAAGGATAATTCATCATTATCGGAAAAAAACCGGTTGGAATATTCACAACCTCATTTGAAACATCTAAAACTAAATCCGCGTTTATTTTCACGCCGTAAGACGAAAGGATTTCCTCTAAACCTGTTAAATTCGCGCCCGCCATTCCTTGGCTCACGAGAACTCCGTCCTGCGCGATCATTAAACTTCCGCCACGCATTAAAAATTGATCAATTATATATTTAGAGCGATCGTCAAAAGGGCTGCTCGCGCCTAAAATAATCAAAGTGTCGACTTCATCGCTGACTAAATCGCCTTGCGACAAATCAGCGGAAATAACGCTATACTGCTTTCTTAAAACTTCGCTGATGTTAGCGAGCCCGTCAATCGGACTTTTTTCGTTATGTCCTGTCGCAAAAGCAATAGTTGGAATTTTTTCCAATGTAAGTTTTTTAATAATCGCGGTAATCTCGTATTCCAAATTCTTGCTTGTCTGGATAACTGAAATTACCTCTTTTTTGTCCCCGAAATAAACAACTAAACCGGCATAACCGCCGATTGCCTGAAATTTATCCTTCTCCTTTATATTAAATTGAAGCTTTGGTATTCCAAGCTCCTGCATTTTTTGCTCTATTTCAAGATCGTCTTCCGCAAAAATATCCTCTATTTTAACTTTTCCCGCTGAATAGTTTTTATATTCATCTAAAATATCGTTCACTTCTTGCCTAATATTTATAAAATTCGGCGGAAGTTCGCGCGAAAAGCAAACCTTAATCTCAACGGTATCGTCCAAATTTTTCAGCATATCTTTTGTTGTTTTAGAAATGCTATAATCATTGCTTTCGGTAAGGTCAAAACGATGAAAAATTTGATAGCTGATAATATTTATCACTATTAAAATTCCGATGATTATTAAAACGGATACGCTAAAACTCGCTCTGTTCTTAAATTTTTTAACTATTGACATTTTTTTATTTTATTTATTTTATTTTTTTCATCTCAAGTTAGTTTTGGGCAGAGCAAATCATTTGATCTTACT
>JAGLJD010000091.1 GCA_023142625.1 Candidatus Parcubacteria bacterium
TACAACGGATCCTGGTCGGAAAAAGTTTTTACGATTGAAGCTGATGAAACCAATCCGACCGCATTCAGCTTGGTCTCTCCTCTGAATAATTCATCTGTCTCAAATTCAAAACCGACCTTTTCCTGGAACGCTTGCTCTGATCCTGATCTGTCTCATTACCAGCTTTACATAGACAGCATTTTAGACACGGACAGCATTAGCAGCGATGCGACATCAATTACTCCGACAAACAATCTTTCCTGCGGCGCGCATACTTGGCATATTAAAGCGATAGACAACGCCGGCAATTCCACAAATTCAGATACTTTTAATCTGATAATGTCCTGCAGCAGCGGAATGCCTGCCGGATTTTCCAATTTTCCAATCTCGCCAAATTCAAACAATGAAAATCCAAAGGGCGAATTTAAAATAATCATTAATAATAATGATCAGTCAACAGACAGTCTAATTGTAAATTTAAAGTTTTTCGCAGGCGCTGACACAACAAAAATGTCAATCTCCAACAGAGAAGATTTTAAGAATGCGTGGATTATCCCTTATCAGGAAACAATGGAATGGGATTTAACAAAAAATACCCATGATTCATCATCCATAATCCATAATTCTAAATATGCTGTCTATGCCAAATTCTACACAAAATACGGATACGCGTCAGAAGTTGCAGCTGCCGAAATTATCTTGATAGATCCCCGCCTTCGCGGGAATAACGATATGAAAAACGAAAACGGCAAAATGGACAGGAATGATAATGTAAAAAATAGGAACGAAGATGCGGAGAATTTCGCTTACGGCGAGCCTAGGCTGAAATCGCTGGCAGAAGAAAAAAACAGGGCAAAAGATTTAAAGCGCGAGCTGGAAAAATATTACGGCGAAAACAGAATACCTGTCCATAAAAAATACTGGCATATAATCGTTAATCCTTACATCTATGGCAATTATCCAATACAGGCGATAATCCAAGCCATCAGATTCGGCGGCAAAACAGTGCATCCAAACATCTCTTTTTCCGCGTGGCAAAAGGCAATGGATTATATAGGGTGGATCGGGAGGTAGAAAATATTATTAGATGTTAATTGTAAGATGAGGTTGAGTAAAATAAAAAAAACCGCTGAATTCAGCGGTTTTGGTTTTTGACAATAGATTTAATTTAGGTTAATCTCGTAATATACAGTATTTATTTTTTATTTATGAATAAAGAGAAAAAAGAAAACGGACAGCAAAAAAATAATATTTTTTCAGAAATAGAAGAAGAAGTTTTGAATTTTTGGGATAAATCTAAAATTTTTGAAAAATCCGTAGAAAGAAAAGCGCCGAAAGGCGATTATGTTTTTTACGACGGTCCTCCGTTCGCGACAGGCACGCCGCATTACGGGCATATCGCGGGAAGTTTAATTAAAGACGCCATTCCAAGATATTGGACTATGCGCGGATTTCGCGTTGAACGGAAATGGGGCTGGGACTGCCACGGCTTGCCGATTGAAAATATTGTTGAAAAAGAGATGGGCTCAAAAAGCAAAAAAGACATTGAAAAAATCGGGGTGGATAAATTCAACGAACAATGCCGATCAAAAGTTTTAAAATATGTTGATGAGTGGAAAAAAACGATCCGCAGATTAGGCAGGTGGGCGGATATGGAAAATTGCTATAAGACGATGGACCTGGATTTTATGGAATCTGTCTGGTGGGTTTTTAAGCAGTTATATGACAAAGGGCTGATTTACGAAGGTTATCGCTCAATGCATATTTGTCCGCGATGCGAAACAACATTATCACAGTCCGAAGTCGCGGAAGGATATCGGGATATAAAAGATCTGTCCGCGACAGTAAAATTTAAGTTAAAATATAAAACAGGAACAACGGGACGAGGTATTGGCGCTTTAATTTTTAATGATAAAAATGAAATTTTACTTTTAAGACGCAATGAAAATAGAAGAAGAAAAACTTGGGCATTAGTAGGCGGTAAAGTTGATGCAGGAGAAACTTTTGACAAAGCTTTAAAAAGAGAAGTTATGGAAGAATTGGGCGTAAAAATTAAATCAGCAAAACCATTTAGCGCTAAATCAGATATTTTAGAGGGACGGATTTTTGAGACTGTTTGTTATAAAGTTAAAATTGAAGGCGAACCAGTAATAATGGAAAAAGATAAAGCAGACAAATTAAAATGGTTTTCATTAGATAATTTACCAGAAATTGATTATTCACCATCAGAGAACGCTATTGATATTTATAAAAACGAGAAAGAGAAATTTTATTTTGATATTAACATTGATAGACCATTATCAAATGTTTATATTTTAGCGTGGACAACTACTCCATGGACGCTTTTGGGAAATGTCGCGCTGGCAATTGGCGAAAATATTAAATACGCGATGGTTAAAATTGAAAATGATTTTTATATTTTAGCAAAAGATAGAATAGAAGAGGTTTTAAAAGATAAAGAATATAAATTTGTCGCTGATGTAAATGGCGAAGATTTAGTTGGATTAAAATACGAACCTATTTTTGATTATTATTCAAAAGATGAAAATTTAAAAAATAGAGAAAACGGTTGGAAAATTTACGCGGGCGATTTTGTTAATACGGATGAAGGGACCGGGGTTGTGCATATTGCGCCAGCGTTTGGAGATGATGATATGAAATTAGGGAAAAAAGAAAATTTGCCTTTTATCCAGCATATTGGAATGGATGGAGTTATTAAAAAAGAAGCAAAAGATTTTACAGGACTAAATGTCAAGCCATTAGGCGATCACCAAAAAACAGATATAGAGATTATAAAATATTTAGCGCATGAAAATTTACTTTTTGCGAAAGAAAAATATGAGCATAGCTATCCGCATTGCTGGCGGTGCGATTCTCCGCTTTTAAATTACGCGACATCGTCTTGGTTTGTGAATATTTTAAAAATAAAAGAGAGAATGCTTGAATTGGCAGAAGATATAAATTGGTCGCCAGAGCATATTAAAAAAGGGAGATGGGGAAAATGGCTTGAAGGCGCGCGCGATTGGTCAATCAGCAGGCAAAGATTTTGGGCGTCAGTTATTCCTATTTGGCATTGTGAAAAATGCAATGAGATTAAAGTAATTGGATCTATTGATGAATTAGCAGAGGCGCAAGGAAATGGAAAATTTATAGCAGTAAGGCATGGACAGGCAGAACATAATTTAAAAAACTTAACGAATGGAAAAATTGAAAATGATATTTATAATTTAACTAATCAAGGAAAAAAAGATGCTGTTAAATTGGCTAAAAATTTAAAAAAAGAAAAAGTTGATTTAATTATTTGTTCGGATTTTTTAAGAACAAAACAGACAGCTGAAATTTTAAATAAAAATTGGAACGCAAAAATAATTTTAGAACCGCGCTTGCGGGATATTAAAGCTGGGATTTTTGAAGAACAAAATGTTGAAAAGTCATTAAAATTCAGGCGGCAATCTAATAATTTTTACAGCGCAAAACATCCAGAGGGCGAATCAATGGCAGATGTAGAAAAAAGAACCAAAGAGTTTTTAAATGAAATTAAAAGACGATTTCCAAATAAGACAATTTTAATTGTTTCTCACGAAGACGCTATTAGGACAATTTATAAATATTTTGATCAAGGTAAAAAGCCTGAAACTTTTTTTACCAGCCAAAAAATAAAAATTGCGACAGCATCGCATCATATTTTTTATTTTCAGCCGATTACGGATCTGCATAAGCACACAGTTGATAAGATAATTTTTAAATGCGAGAAGTGCGGCGGCGGAATGAAGCGTGTGTCCGATGTTTTGGATTGTTGGTTTGAATCAGGATCAATGCCTTTCGCGCAATTTCATTATCCTTTTGAACGAAAAAAAGAATGGAAAAATATTTTTCCAGCAGATTTTATCATTGAATATACGGGTCAATTAAGAGGATGGTTTTATTATTTGCATGTTTTAGCTAACGCTTTATTTGATTCTTTGGCATTTAAGAATGTAATTGTATCTGGCGTGCTTGCGGGAACAGATGGGCGCAAGATGAGCAAATCATACGGCAATTATCCTGATTCAAAAAATACTTTAGACAAATACGGAGCTGACGCTCTTAGATTATATTTTATGTCAAGTTCAATTATGGCAGGGGATGACACAACTTTAAGCGAAAAAGATATTCAGGATGCTTTGCGAAAAAATGTCATGCTTTTATGGAATGTGTCCAAGTTCTATGGTATGTTTTGCGATAACAAAAAAGACATAAAAGAAGATTTAAAATTAGAAAATATTTTAGACAAATGGATTGTTACCAGATTAAATCAGGTAATTGAAGAAATTACAGATAATATGGAAAAATATAATTTACAAGGAGCGGCGCGCCCGATTACCGGGTTTATTGATGATTTATCAACTTGGTATCTGAGGCGTTCTCGTGATCGTTTTAAAGGCGATGATAAAAACGATAAAATTCAGGCTTTAAAAACAACAAAATATGTCTTATTAACATTTTCCAAAGTAATCGCGCCGGTAATGCCGTTTATCTCCGAGCAGGTTTGGCAGAAAGTTAGCGGGAATGATTTTGAGGATGAGAATAAATCAGTACATTTGGAGGGATGGCCAAAGACAGGAAAAATTGATAAAAATATTATTGCGGAAATGGAGGTTACAAGAAAAATTGTAGAATTAGCGCTTGCAAAAAGGGATGAGGCAGGGGTTAAGGTTAGACAGCCATTGTCTAAATTACGAATTACGAATTGTGAATTACGAGATGAATATATGGATTTAATTAAAGATGAATTGAATGTAAAAATCGTAGAGACGCAAGATTTTGCGTCTTCTGCCAAAGAAGATAATATTAAAGTTGAATTAGATACAAAATTAACACCGGAATTAAAACAAGAAGGCATAAAAAGAGAAATGGTAAGAACAGTAAACAATATGCGCAAAAATATCGGACTAACAATATATGATAGAGTTGTTTTATTTTGGCAAAGCGAAAATCAAGACATAATTCAAGCAATAAAAAAATATTCTAACAATATTTGCGATGATGTTCTGGCTGATGAAATAAAAAATGAAAAAAATGATGAAGTTGATATAAATAAAGATTTGGAAATCAATGGGGCTGAGATTTGGCTAGGAATCAAATAAGCCATGATTAAAATTTCCACCGACCTTTAGGTCA
>JAGLJD010000092.1 GCA_023142625.1 Candidatus Parcubacteria bacterium
ATTTTTGAAAAATGCTTTACCAGCAGATCAATTACGATAAAAGCGACATCTTTCGGCTTTAAATTCCTGCCTTCGCGCTCAACATAGCCGCGAGCTATGATTGTGCTGATTGTCGGAGCGTAAGTTGACGGCCGCCCGATTCCGTATTTTTCCAAAATTTTGACAAGCGACGCGTCGTTATATCTTGCAGACGGCTGGGTAAAATGCTGTTCGCTGTCCACTGACAATAAATCTAATTTTTCTTTTTCTTCCACTTCTGGCAAAATAACATCTTCTGATTTTATCGGGTAGACTTTTAAAAATCCGTGGAATTTAATAATTGACCCGCTTGTTCTTAATCCGTATTTTCCAGCCACAACATCTATTGTCGTTAAATCGCTCACGGCTTTTGCCATTTGGGACGCAACCATTCTCTGCCAAATCAGCTGATACAACTTAAACTGTTTTTCATCTAAATATTGTTTTATGCTTTCAGGATCCAGCGACGGATCTGTCGGACGAATTGCTTCATGCGCTTCTTGCGCGCCTTTGCTTTTTGTTTTGAAAACTCTCTGTTCTGAATATTCCTTGCCGAATTTCGCGACAATATAACCTTTTGCGGATTTCAAGGAATCAGCGCTCAAATTCAGCGAATCGGTTCTCATATAAGTAATTAAACCGCCAGAATCTCTTTTCCCAGAATCTATTCCCTCGTATAATTGCTGGGCAAGCATCATTGTCTGCTTGGCGCTATATCCAATCCGATTATTAGCCGCTTGTTGCAAGGTGCTGGTTGTAAAAGGCGGCAACGGATTTTTAACTTTCTCCTTTTTAATTATTTTTTCAATCTGATAATCTGCTTTTTCCAACTCTTCTTTAATCTTTTCAGCCATTCTGCCATTCTTAATCTCTAACTTCGAAATGGTCTTGCCGTCAATTCTAACTAAATTTATTTCAAATTCTCCGCCTTCAACTTTCGACTTTCGACTTTCGACTTTTGACTTTATGTTCCAGTATTCTTCCTCTTCAAATTTCTGAATCTCCCTTTCCCGCTCAACGATTAATCGCGTTGCCACAGACTGCACTCTGCCAGCTGATAATCCATAATGAATTTTTTTCCACAAAAAAGGCGATAACTCGTATCCAACTAATCTGTCTAAAACTCGACGCGCCTGCTGTGCGTCAACCATATCTATATTTATCTCGCGCGGATTTGCCAGCGCTTTTTCAATCGCCGATTTCGTAATTTCGTGAAAAACAATTCTTTGAATCTGCTCTTTTTTTAATTTCAGCGCTTGAATTAAATGCCAAGCGATCGCTTCTCCCTCGCGGTCTTCATCAGACGCGAGGATTACTTGTTCCGCTTTTTTTGATTTCTCCTTTAAGTCTTTAACGGTCTTTTTCGCTTTGTTCGGGATTAAATATTGCGGCTCAAAATTTTTTTCAACATCAACGCCTAATTTTGATTTCGGCAAATCGCGAATATGCCCAAAGCAAGAAACAACTTTATACTTGCTCGACAAAAATTTTGAAATTGTCCTCGCCTTCGTAGGCGACTCAACAATGATTAAATCCATTTGACGCTTAAAATCCGCGCTTATGCATTGACACGAATTAAATAATATGCAATGATAATTTATCAAGTTTAAAATTGTTCATTGACAACTAAATATTTAAAATTGCTAAACAGCAATAACTTTATTATTGCTCTTAATTTAACAAAACAACGCAAAGGTGTCAAATTTATTTTTTCAAATAATCAATTTGTTGCTGCTTGGCAAAGATATTTATTATGATTTTCAAATATAAAAATTATAATTTTAAAGGGGGGGGTAAAATGTCAGATAAAAAAGAATTAGCAATAGTTTTGGCCGATGAAGTAGCTCGGCTAAAAAATATTATCCGTAGCGTAATTGCGGACATGGAAGACAAAAGGGGGCTTGGCAAGTCAACGCGGATTAATAAAATCCGCGAAAAATTAGAATCAGCGATTAAGTAAGTCGATTCTTTAAAACAAGTTCAACGGGAGAGCGTCAAATTAACTTTTGGCCTCTCCCCCTTTTTTTATCCAAAAAACATTTTGAAAAAATCTTGGCAAAAAAAATTATTGACAGAATTGCCGCTTTTAGTATAATTAAAATATATGAATCAAGAAAATATTAAAAAAATTATTAAATACTGGCAGAAAACGGCTAATCATGATTATAAAACAATGATCGGCTTATTTAAAATTAAGCGATATTCTGATTCTCTGTTTTTTGGACATATTACTCTTGAAAAAATTTTAAAAGGATTAGTAGTGAAAGAAACAAAAAATGAAGCTCCTTACATACACAACTTAACTAAATTAGCAGAATTAGCAAATTGCGATTTATCAGATAATGAAATGGACTTATTAGACGCTGTTAATAAATTTAATATCAAATGCCGTTATCCTGAACACAAACTGCAATTTTACAAAATGTGCGATAAAAAATATACTAAAAAATATCTTGCCAAAATAATCAATTTATACAAAAAATTATGCGAAAAACTGAAGCAAAAAAAATAGTTAAAAAATACGCTGAAAAATTAAAGGAAGAAAATTATCAATTCTCAGCCATTTATTTATTCGGCTCTTGCGCTAAAGGAAATGCTCATAAATGGAGCGATATTGATGTTGCCGTAATATCAGAAAAATTAAAAAAGAATAGGGATAAAAATGAAAATTTATTATGGCATATTAGAAGAAATGTTGATTTAATGATTGAACCTTACGGTTTTACTAAAAATGATTTTCAAAACAGATGCGATCCGATCGCGAATGAAATTAAAAATACAGGAATTAGAATAGCGTAAAATTTAAGTCAAAAAATTTTCAATTCATAAAAAATAAAAATAGATAAAAAACAATGTGGCAACGCGCTTCCTTGACTGATTTTTAATTCTTGCTATCATAACAAGTAATAATCTGCAATTTTGTAGATGTTTTTATTCATTAGACTTGTCGCGTAATAACTTCCTACTGCGATTTCCATACTTTGGTCAAATTTTCCAAAAATTTTAACGCCTATATCCTACATAAGCTTATAAAATTTTTGAAATATTTGTCTCAAAATCTAAAAATTTCGTTACGAAACTAATTACGCGACAAGTCTATTTTAAAATTACTAAATAAATAAAAATTTAA
>JAGLJD010000093.1 GCA_023142625.1 Candidatus Parcubacteria bacterium
CAGCTTGCTGCGGGGTTATTCATTTTTTGCGTAATATTTTTTTAAAACAGATTGAATAGTTTTGCTATGAATAAAATATAAATTCCAACAAACATTGCTCCTTCGTAATTGTGTATTTTTCGCGACAGCCCTGAGAAAAAATATAGCAGCGTGGCGATAAAAAGAAAAGGCAGAGCGATGTAATAGACTTCGTTTGAAACTGGCAGCGGCTTAATCATTCCGGCAATTCCGATGATTAAAGATCCGTTAAACAGATTTGACCCAAAGACATTGCCGAGCGCCATATCCCCGTTATTCTTTCTTGCCGCTTGGATTGAAACCGCTAATTCAGGCAAAGATGTTCCGATAGCGATCGCTGACAAGGCGATAATCGATGTTCCGATTCCTAATATTTCAGATAAATTTATGACAGACCTAATAGTGAATTCGGCGCCGATATAAAGGAAAAAAGCGCTGAAAATTAAAGTTAAAACTAAACTCAAATTAAATTTATGATGCGTAATTTTTTCTTTCATTTCTTCCACCTTTTTTTCAATAGTTTCGCCTACCGTGTCGCTTCTGCTTTTGTAAAGATAGTAAAAATAAACAAAATAAAAAAGCAGGGCGATAAAACTTTCAACACTGTTAATTTCTCTGTCCCAGCCGATCATTAAAATCAGCGCGAAAGTTCCAGCCGCGAGCAGAGGCAAATCTAAATTTATAATATCTCTATGAATTTCAATTTTTTTCGCGACGATCGCGGTAATTCCGATAACTAGCAAGATATTGGCAATATTAGAACCGACTATATTTCCGACAACGATCTCTTCTGCGTTATGAAAAATAGAAATTAGGCAGGTAATCAGTTCTGGCAGAGATGTGCCGAAAGCAACGATTGTAACCCCTATAATAAAAGGAGAGATGCCAAAAATAAGCCCTATTTTTTCGCTGGCTTCGGTAAAAAAATCAGACGACTTTACAAGTATCGCCAAACTTAAAAACAGGACAAAAATCCACAATAAAAGCATAAAATTAAAAGTTATTTTTGTTTTAAATATTTTAGATATTCTTCAATAAACTCATCAATTTCTCCGTCCAAGACATTATCAATCTCCTGCGTTTCGCATTTTGTGCGGTGGTCTTTTACCATTTTATACGGCTGCATAACATAAGAGCGGATTTGTGCCCCCCATTCTGCGCGCTTAATTTCGCCGCGCGCTTTTTGTCGCTCTTTTTCCCCTTTTTCTTCTTGCAGCGCTATTAATTTAGCTTGCAAAATTTTCATAGCCGTCTCCTTGTTTTGCAGTTGTGATCGTTCATTGCGGCAGACAACAGTTGTTTTGGTCGGTTTATGGAAAATTCTAACAGCCGAATCCGTCGTATTAACCCCCTGTCCGCCGTGCCCGCTTGCCTTAAATGTATCAATTCGCAAATCATCGTTTTTAATTTTTAATTCGTTCTTTTTTTGTATTTCAGGCAATACTTCAATTAACGCGAAAGATGTATGGCGCATTGCTTCGGCGTCAAAAGGGGAAATCCTAACTAATCTATGAACCCCTGTTTCGCTTTTTAAATAACCGAAAGCGTATCTGCCTTTAATTCGGACGGTCGCGCTTTTAATTCCAGCATCATTTCCTTGAATTTTATCAATAATATCAGCATCCCAATTTTTTTTATCACAAAATCTTAAATACATCCGCAATAATATTTCCGTCCAGTCTTGCGCGTCAACCCCGCCAGTGCCTGAATGGATGGAAATAATCGCGCCGCATTCATCATATTTTCCAGACAACAGAGTGTAAAATTCCAGTTCTGAAAACTTTTTTTCTTTTTTTTTCGCTTCAATTTTTAGCTGCTCTCTAAATTCACCATTGCCATCGCTTAACGCTAATTCCAGAAGATCGTCAACTTCTTTTTTTATGACAGCCCATTTTTCAATCTCTTCGCGCAGATCATTAGCCGCTCGCGCTACATTTTTAGCGTTTTTTTGGTTTTGCCAAAAACCCGCATCCGACATTTCAATTTCAAGAACTTTTAATTCTGTTTTTTTATCTTGAATTTTAAGCAGTTTTTGCGTCTTTTTAATTTTGTTCAACAAACTTTTTAATTGTTTTATTAAATCTTGTTCAGCCATCTTTGTTAAAAATTTTTATTGATAAATTTGCGGCTCAGAATATCTAAAATATTATTTTTCGCGAAATTAATATATTTTTTTTTGAACGGCAACTCATTCTTATTTTTATTATAATGCCAAAAAACAAGGTTGCCCAAACTTTGAATTAAAATTTCAATTTCAAACAGTTCTTGAAAGCCGCTGTTTTTTAAGTTTTTATTTAATTCAGATATTAATTTTTTTTGCCAGATAGGGTTTAAAAATGCCCTGTTCCAAATAATAGAAATATCATGAGCGATATTTCCCCAGCCGATATTTTCCCAGTCAATTACGCAAAAACCGTTTTTTTGTTTTATAAAATGGGCGGCGTAAGGCTCAAAATGGCATAAAACATTTTGCGTCCGATTAAATTTTTTTTCTCTGATTTTTAAAAATTTATCAACAGCCGTATCAACATTAAAATTAGGAAAATAGAGTTTATTGATTTTTTGGCTCGGCTTTGCGACAAAATTTTTATAATCAAGCAGGGTAAGCTGGTATAAATTTTTTAATCGCCCAATTTTTTTGTTTTTAGAAATTTTTTCAAAAGCGCTGATAAAATTAATCAGCCAGTTAATATTTTTTTTATTAAAAAAACTTTGGCGAAAAAGAAAAGCGCTGTCTTTATAGCTCTGTATCTGCCCGTCCGCGTATTTTTTAATATACCAAGCGCGATTTTTATCTACGCTACTGTATAATATGTTTGGCAGAGCGCTGATTAAAAAACTGTTTTTGCTTTTTTTAATGAAACTCAAAAATTCAATCTCGCGCTTCAGTTGCGCATAACTTTGCTTAGCTTCTAAATTATCGCTTCTGTTTTGCAGATTGATTTTAAAAATAGTTTTTTGCTTTCCCATTTTTGCCTCGGCAATATAATAGCGCATCCCGAGCCGCAATTCATCGGTTATTTTCAGATTATATTTATTGATAATTCGGCTGGCTTGATTGTAAAAAGTTAATTTGCGCATTTTTTTAATATTTAATGTAATTGCCTGTATTTTATCTTTTCATTAAGCATAAGTCAATAATAAAATTATTTGAAATTGACAAATCGCGAAAAATAACCCATAATAACTTTATGCATAAACATAAAGACATATATATTTTTTTAATAGCGCTTGTATCTGTTTTTGTTATCAGCATAGCATTGATCGGTTCTGTTAAAGTTTTGAAAATATTAACGCTAAAGCAGTATTCCAACACTCCTTCGGAACAAATTTTACCGATAGAAGAAGAGGAGTATTTTGACGATCCTTTAATAACGCCTGCGTGGAAAATTGAAAAATAAAAATTTTACAAAGACATTTTTTCATTAAAAAAATTTCCATCAAATTTTTTTCTATAAATTTTTCAAATAGGATGTAATCCTATTTTTTTAATTTTAAACCATATTCAATCTTTATTTTTTAATTTTAATTTCAAAATAAAATTTTTAGCAAAATGAACGATCGCACAATCAGTCAAAAATTTTTATTTTTAGTAAAACAAGTGATTTTTACTAAAGCGAACAAACATACAGTTTTGCCAAATTTAATATTTTAGGATTTAAAAAAAACAACCGCTCTTTCGCTTGGCGGTTGTCCCTCTTATTTATTTCTCCTCCTCAAACTCAAATTTCTCAGGGATGTCAACTGGTTTAGAAATCCCTATAAAGTTAGGCGCTCTACGAGCGTTAACAATAAGAACTGTTGGATTTATTTTTGAGAAACTTCCTTTGCCGTCATATTTTTTCCGTTCCCATTTTTTTCCCAAAAAATCACCTCCTTTTTGATATATTAATTTTTTTATTATTATATCTTATTATTTTATGCATTTTTACACAAAAAATTCGCTTTGTCAAAAAAATTATTCCACCTCAATCAAAAGTTTGTCTTTTTTAAAATCTATTTTTATCGTGTCTCCCGCTTTAATTTTTCCTTCAATAATTCGCAAAGCAATCTCGTCTAAAATATGGCGCTGTATTACCCGCTTTAACGGCCGCGCGCCGAAAACAGGATCATAGCCGCGGCGCGCTAAAAATTTTTTAGCCGCTTCAGCGACTGAGATTTTAATCTTTTTTAACGCCAGTCGATCAGACAACTCTTTCAGCCGCAATTCAACAATCTGTTTGATATTCTCTTCGCTTAAACTGTGGAAAATAATAATTTCGTCAATGCGGTTTAAAAATTCCAGCTTAAAATTATCCCGCAAGATTTTTATTATTTCTTCATTCATCTCTTTTTCGCGCGTTTTTTTCTGGCTTGCTTTATTCGCCGCCTCGGTAAAGCCGATTGAATATTCTTGAATCAACTGATTGCCAAGATTGGAAGTCATTATGATAATCGTATTTTTAAAATTAACTACCCGCCCTTTGGCGTCAGTCAATCGCCCGTCGTCTAAAATTTGCAGCATAATATTGAACGCGTCTGGATGCGCTTTTTCAATCTCGTCAAAAAGCACAACGCTGTAAGGACGCCGCCTGATGGCTTCGGTAAGCTGCCCGCCCTCTTCGTGTCCGATATATCCGGGAGGAGAGCCGATCAGTTTGGCAATATTATGCCGCTCCATATATTCGCTCATATCTATTCTAATAAGAGCGTCTTCGTCGTTGAAAATAAATTTCGCCAGCGATTTTGCCAATTCTGTTTTTCCAACCCCTGTCGGACCGACAAAAATAAATGATCCGATCGGACGCTTCTCTTCTGAAACGCCGGCGCGAGACCGCCTAATAGCGTTTGATACGGATTTAACCGCTTTTTTCTGCCCTACAATTTTATTGGATAAAATATCTTCCATTTTCGCCAGCTTTTCTATTTCGCCTTGCAGCATTTTATCAACAGGTATTCCTGTCCAGCGCGCGACTACCGCCGCGATGTCTTCTTCTGTGACCTCTTCTTTTAAAATTTGATTTTTAGCTTGGACTTTTGCCAGTTCCGCCTGCGTTTTTTTAATTTTCTTTTTAAGATTAGGTATCAAGCCATAGCGAATTTCCGCCACTTTTTGAAGTTCGCCTTGCCGCTCTTTGATTTCCGCCTGCGAATTCAGTTTTTCAATTTCTTCTTTGTTTTTTCTGATTTTACCTATCAGCTCTTTTTCCGCTTTCCATTGAATTTCTAAAACGGAAGTTTTTTCTTGCAGTTCAGAAAACTGCTTGTTTATTTTTTTTAAGCGGGCAATGCTGTCGGCGTCTCGCTCTTTCTGAAGAGCCGCTTTTTCAATTTCTAAAGTACGCATTTGCCTTTTTAATTGGTCTAATTCGTCCGGCATGCTGTCAATCTGCATTCTTAAGGCAGATGCCGCTTCGTCAACTAAATCAAACGCTTTGTCTGGTAAAAATCTGTCCGAAATATAGCGGCGCGAAAGGTTGGCGGCGGCGACTAGCGCTTTATCCGTAATGTGCGTTCCGTGATGCACTTCATATTTTTCTTTTACGCCTCTTAACATCGCGATAGTCTCTTCAACGCTTGGTTCTTTAATATAGATCGGCTGAAAACGGCGCTCAAAAGCCGCGTCTTTTTCAATATATTTTTGGTATTCTTTAAGCGTTGTTGCGCCGATTGTATGCAATTCTCCTCGCGCCAGCGCTGGTTTCAGCATATTTGACGCGTCCAGCGCTCCTTCAGCAGCGCCAGCGCCGATAATAGTATGCAATTCGTCAATAAAAAGAAGAATGCCGCCGTTTGATTCTTTTACTTCTTTAAT
>JAGLJD010000094.1 GCA_023142625.1 Candidatus Parcubacteria bacterium
TGAAGCGCGACGAAGCAATCCCATTACTAAGCAGACACAAATCTCTACTTTGCATAGTTTATTCGGATATTAACGAGATTGCTTCGTCGCTCTCTCTTCCCCGCCTAAATTTTTGTTTCACAAAAACTTAGGCGGGTCGCTCGGCTCTTCGCAAAGACAGGAAAGGAAAACTCGCAAAAACATTTTGTAATTAAAATTATCAATTATTATGGCATGCTTTCACAACATCTCAATTAAATCCTGCCTTAATCAATTAAAAACATCAGAGAGCGGATTGACAGATAAGGAGGCGAAAAAAAGATCGACAAAATACGGATTAAACGCGCTGCCTGCAAAAAAACCGCTTGGAAAAATAACTATTCTGTTAAGCCAGTTTAAAAGCCCGCTGATCTATATCCTGCTTTTAGCCGGCGTTATCACTCTGTTTTTTAAAGACTATGTTGATTCTGGCGTAATTTTCGGCGCCGTAATCCTAAATACAATTATCGGATTTTTTCAGGAGAACAAAGCAAACAATGCATTAGGCAAATTAAAACAGTTAATAAAACACAATGCTATTGTCTTGCGCGATGGCAATAAAATTAAAATTGAAAGCGCCGAACTTGTTGTCGGGGACATTATTATTCTACAGGCTGGAAACCGCATTTTAGCGGACGCGCGAATTATTGAAGCTAATAATTTAACAGTTAATGAAGCCGTGTTAACAGGGGAATCCCTGCCTGTAGAAAAAAATTCAGTTGCCGCGAGCAAGGGAGCGATTATCGCTGATCGCAAAAATATGGCCTACTCTGGCACGATAATTACCAAGGGTCAGGGAAAGGCAGTTGTCTGCGCGATCGGCGTGAAAACTGAAATCGGCAAAATAGCTGAATTAGTGAGCGATACAGAAGACGAAAAAACTCCCTTGCAGTTGCGTCTCGCGAAATTTTCAAAAATCATCGGAATATTAACAGCAATAGTTTCGCTTCTTATTTTTATAATCGGAATTCTGCAGGGAAGAGGCGCGTTTGAAATGTTTAAAGTGAGCATAGCTATCGCGGTAGCTGCTATTCCCGAGGGATTGATTGTAGCAGTAACGGTTATTTTGACTATTGGGATGCAGCGGATACTAAAACAGAAAGCGCTCACTAGAAAATTGGTCGCGGCTGAAACTTTGGGATCAACTACCGTAATCTGTTCTGATAAGACAGGAACATTAACCGAAGGAAAAATGCATGTCGCACACATTATTATCGGGGAGAAAGAATTTGAATTGAACGATTTAGGCGCGAGGCAAAAACATAAAGAGGCAAAAGCCGCAAGCATGGCGCTGCAGACAGGGATGATGTGCAATGACGCCGTGGTTGAAAATTACGATGATGAATTAAAGGAGTGGAAAATAATCGGCGCGCCCACGGAGTCCGCCCTGCTCTCCGCCGCGATACAGTCTGGATTGAATAAAAAGGAGCTATTAAAAATAGAGCCGAAAATCGACGAACTGCCTTTTGAGAGCGACAATAAATTTATGATTTCGTTGCATAAAAAAAGCAACGGATATATTATTTATGAAAAAGGCGCGCCGGAAAAGCTATTAAAAAAATCAATAAATTTTTACCATAAAGGCGAAAT
This sequence comes from Candidatus Parcubacteria bacterium, assembly GCA_023142625.1. Taxonomy (GTDB): domain Bacteria; phylum Patescibacteriota; class Patescibacteriia; order JAACEG01; family JAACEG01; genus JAGLTA01. Next base: position 1,609 of record JAGLJD010000094.1, read on the forward strand.
AATAAAATTAACAAAACAGGAACTGAAAAAATTAAACAGCGTCTATGAAAAATTTACAAACAAAGGGGTGAGAGTGATTGCGGTTGCGTCGCGAGAAATTAAAAAAATTCCGCAAGCGGCGAAAACTGATTGGGACGCTCTTGATAAAAATCTGACCTTTATCGGATTTATCGCCCTAAAAGATCCTTTAAGGCCAGAAGCAAAAGAGACGATAAAAATGTGCCGCGCGGCCGGTATCAGGCCGATAATCATTACCGGGGATCATAAACTCACGGCTAAAGCGATCGGCGCAGAGATAGGATTTAAAATAAAATCTGAAAATATAATTACAGGCGAAGAGCTGGATAAAATTTCAGACAGCAAATTTAAAAAAATCGTAAAAAAAATTGATATTTACGCCAGAGTTAATCCTCGGCATAAGCTGCGTATTGTAAAAATGCTCCAAAGCCGCGGCGAGGTTGTGGCGATGACCGGAGACGGCATCAACGACTCCCCTGCCCTAAAAGCCGCGGATATAGGAATCGCGCTCGGGAACGGAACAGACATCGCCAAAGAATCATCAGATATTGTTTTGATGGATAATAATTTTAAAACTATTATTTCCGCTGTGCGGCAAGGAAGAATTATATTTTCCAATATTAGAAAAGTGATAACCTACTTGATTTCTGACTGTTTTTCTGAAATAATCTTAATATCTGGATCTATGCTTTTCGGGCTGCCGCTCGCGATTCTGCCCGCTCAAATTCTTTGGATAAATATTGTGAACGACGGACTGCCAGATTTTTCTTTGGCTTTTGAAAAAGGAAACAAGCGCATAATGTCTGTCAAGCCGATTAAAAAAAACGAGCATATTTTTAATAGCGAAATGAAAGCGGTAATTTTTGGCGCCGGGGCTATAAAAGATTTGATGATTTTCGCCCTGTTTTTTTGGATGTATCAAGCAGGATCGGAAATCGGCTATTTAAGGACGCTCTTTTTTACTATTCTCGGCTTTAAATCCTTAGCCTCTATTTTCAGTTTGCGAAATCTCAGCCAGCCGATCTGGAAAATAAATCCGTTTGGCAATCTGTATTTAGTCGGCGCTGTCGCGATAAGCTTCGCCTTGCTTCTGTCCGCAATCTACTTGCCGTTCCTGCAAACTCTGCTTTCAACAACTGTTATGAATCTGAATGATTGGCTTATAATTATCTCAATAGGCGCGTTAAGCGTCTTCATGATAGAAACGACAAAACATTATTTTATTGTGAAAAAAAAGGTATAATAAAAAAATCTTTTTTCTTTCTGTCTTTGCGAGGAGCCGAATGAGCGTAGCGAATGAGATGCGACGAAGCAATCCCATTACTGAGCGAAAAAATCTATAATTATAATTTTCGTCTATGCTTTTGCATAGTTTGTGCGGTTAGTAATGAGATTGCTTCGTCGCTCTCTCTCACTGCGTTCGCTCGGCTCCTCGCAAAGACAGTGGGATTTATGCTTTAATTTATTGCAAATTGGTAATTGAAAATTGATAATTATTTCTTTTATGTTCTCAAACAGATTAAAAACAATAATCCTAATGGGCGGCGATCTGCTGATGCTCTATTTTTCCTTGAGTTTAACCTTGATTATCCGCTATGGAATATCAGAAGCCGATGAATTATGGAACAGGCATTTCGCGCCTTTTACTATTGTTTATCTAGTCTGGATAATTGTATTTTATATAATCGGACTGTACGAAAACAGCAGGCAAAAAAATCTGCTCTCTTTTTATTCTTTGACCGCGAAAGCGATGATAACCAACAGTTTAATCTCTGTGCTTTTTTTCTATTTTATCTCTTATTCAGGAATCAGCCCGAAAAGAATACTCTTTATAAATATAATTATCTTCTGCCTCCTGTTTTTCTTATGGCGGAAATTATACTCAAAAGCGATTTACTCTTCAGCCGCGCTTAATAATCTGCTGATAATCGGAACAGGCAGCCAATCGCTAAAAACCATCAATCAAATTGCAAGAAATCCGAATTTCGGATACAAACTGATAGGAGTTATCGGAAACAGCGGCGGCGAGCTTCCCGCTGAAATTAAATTTATAAGCAGCGAAAATTTAGATCTGCCTGATATTATAAAAAAAGAAAAAATTCAGACCATCGTAAATTCCGACAATGAAAATCAGTTGAAAATAAACAGGGAGTTATATAAAAGCTTGTCTTGCAAAGTTAGAATTTTAGGGCTGGCGAATTTTTACGAAGAATTGAATAAAAAAATTCATATCAATTTAATAAATGAAATATGGTTTTTGGAAAATCTTAAAGAAGGCGAAAAAAAGATTTACGAATTTGGAAAACGGATTGCGGATATCGCGCTTGCGTGCGCCGGGCTTATTCTCTCTTTTCCATTCTTGCCTTTTTTGGCTTTAGCGATTAAGATAGACAGCAAGGGTCCGCTATTTTTTACGCAAATCAGGACCGGCAAAAACGGAAAAAAGTTTTTAGCGGTTAAATTAAGGACAATGGCAAAAGACGCTGAAAAATACGGTCCGCAACTGGCAAAAATCAATGATCCGCGCGTAACTCGCGCAGGAAAATTTCTGCGCCAAAGCAGAATTGATGAAATACCGCAGCTGCTGAATGTGCTGCGCGGCGAGATGAGTTTCATCGGTCCTCGCCCTGAACGGCCTGAATTCATACGCGAATTGGAAAAAAAAATACCTTTTTATAAGCAGCGGCTGATTATTAAGCCTGGACTCACGGGATGCGATCAAATTTCAGGCGCCTACCACAGCGCGTCTCCGCATGACAGTTTGGAAAAACTGCAGTATGATCTATATTATATAAAAAACAGATCTTTCGCGCTGGATCTGGATATTTTATTAAAAACAATTAATATTATTTTAAAAAGGCAAGGAAGGTAAAAAATTTATGAATAATAATATGTCCGCCTCGGGCGGAAAGAAAGCTTTAATTACAGGAATAACAGGGCAAGACGGATCTTATCTTGCCGAGTTGCTGTTAAAAAAAGGATATGAAGTGCATGGAATCATCAGGAGATCCAGTAGTTTTAATACAGGCAGAATTGACCATTTATACAAAGATCCTCACATAAACGGCGTAAAAATGTATCTGCATTACGGCGATCTTTCAGATGGAAGCAATATAAATAGAATTTTAAAAAAAATACAGCCTGATGAAATTTATCATTTAGGCGCGCAAAGCCATGTTAGGGTAAGTTTTGACACGCCAAAATATACAGGCGATGTGACAGGGCTCGGAACAACGAGAATTTTAGATGCGATAAAAGACAGCGGAATTAAAACAAAATTTTATCAAGCATCGTCATCTGAAATGTTCGGGCAAGTAAAGCTTGAAGATTTGCCGATCAATGAAAACACAATTTTTCATCCGCGCTCGCCTTATGCCTGCGCCAAAGTCTACGCTTATTGGATGACAAAAAACTACAGAGAAAGTTATAATATGTTCGCATGTAACGGGATATTATTCAACCATGAAAGCCCTCGTCGCGGAGAAACTTTTGTTACAAAAAAAATTACGCGCGGACTGGCAAGAATAAAATTAGGAAAAAATGAAAAGCTGTATTTGGGAAACTTGGACGCTAAACGGGACTGGGGATACGCTAAAGACTTCGTATATGGAATGTGGTTAATGCTGCAGCAGGAAAAACCTGATGATTTTATTTTAGCCACAAACGAAACCCATAGCGTGCGTGAATTTATTAAAAAAACAGTTGAATTTTTTGATTTTGATTTAATTTGGGAAGGAAAAGGTCTAGATGAAAAAGGGATAGACAAAAAAACAGGAAAAACTATTATTGAAATTGATTCTAAATATTTCAGACCGGCAGAAGTGGATATATTATTAGGCGACTACGCAAAAGCGAAAGAAAAATTGGGCTGGGAGCCGAAAGTTAAATTTGATAAATTAGTAGAAATAATGGCAAAAGCTGATTATGACAAGGAAGTTGAAAGTTCTTAAAGTCTATAAGGTCAAAAGTTTATGGATAAAAATTCTAAAATTTATATTGCGGGGCATCAAGGGCTGGTCGGTTCGGCAATTATTAGAAACTTGCAAAATCAAGGATATGTAAATTTAGTTGTAAAAACTAGGCAAGAGCTTGATTTATTAGATGATATAGCCGTTATAAAATTTTTTAAAAAAGAAAAACCGAAATATATTTTTTTAGCCGCAGCTAAGGTTGGCGGAATTATGGCAAATAATAGCTATCCCGCTGAATTTATCTATCAAAATTTAAAAATTCAAAACAGCATAATCCATAACGCGTATTTGCATAAAACAAAAAAACTTTTATTTTTAGGCAGTTCCTGTATTTATCCTAAATTTTCTAAACAGCCGATTAAAGAAAAATATTTAATGTCTGGGGAATTAGAGCCGACAAACAGAGCTTATGCTATTGCTAAAATTGCTGGAATTGAAATGTGCCGATCGTATAATAAGCAATATAAAACTAATTTTATTTCCGCAATGCCGACTAATCTTTACGGACCGAATGATAATTTTGATTTGGAAAATTCCCATGTATTGCCAGCGCTGATAAAAAAATTTCATGAAGCAAAAATTAAAAATAAAAAAGAAATAACGCTTTGGGGGACAGGAAAACCGAAAAGGGAATTTCTGTATGTTGACGATTTAGCGGACGCCTGCGTATTTTTAATGCAAAATTATAATGACTCTGATATAATAAATATTGGGACTGGCGAGGACTTATCAATAAAAAAATTAGCAGAAAATATAAAAAAAATCATTGGTTTCAAAGGCAATATAAAATGGGACTATTCTAAGCCAGACGGAACTCCTAAAAAACTGCTTGATGTCTCCAAATTGCATAAACTCGGATTGAGGCATAAAATTAAGTTAAAACAAGGGATAAAAATAACTTATGAACAATACAAAAACAACGATAATAAGGCCTAAAAAAACTTTTAGCTGGAACGACTTAAAAGAAATTTGGCAATACAGAGAACTGCTCTATTTTTTCAGTTGGCGCGACTTAAAAGTAAGATATAAACAGACAGCTATCGGAGTGCTGTGGGCAATTTTTCAGCCATTCATCACAATGATAATCTTCTCAATTTTTTTCGGCAACTTAGCGAAAATGCCATCAGATGGAATTCCTTATCCTATTTTTGTTTATACTGGACTTCTCTTGTGGCAATTTTTTTCAACAGCATTGTCAGAAACCAGCAATTGTTTAATAGCCAACCAATCAATTATTACCAAGGTATATTTTCCGCGCTTAATTCTTCCGATATCATCCGTTATAACTAAATTTGTTGATTTTTTCATCGCTTCTACGATTTTAATCGGCTTAATGGCGTATTATAACTACCTTCCTAATCTGACTGGTTTGTTAATTTTGCCGCTTCTTCTCTTAATAACATTTATGGCGGCAGTCGGAGGCGGTTTATTTCTTGCCGCTGTTAATGTAAAATACCGCGATGTGCGATACGCGCTTCCGTTTTTTATTCAAATGATGCTGTTCGTAACGCCTGTAATTTATCCAGCTAGCATTGCTGGAAAATATTCTTGGATTTTAGCGCTAAATCCGATGACTGGGGTTATTAAAGCAGCAAGAGCGGCAATTCTTAGCAACGCGCCGATTAACTGGACATTACTGTTGATTTCTGGAATTGCTTGTTTGTTTATACTTATTGTCGGCATAATCTACTTTAAAAAAACCGAAAGGTATTTCGCAGATATAGTTTAATCCCACAAATTTACACATCAGTTACAAATAATACAAATAAAAATGGATAATAAAGTGTTATTTAAGAACTTAAGTTATAAAATTATAGGTATATTGTTTGAAGTATATAATAATTTAG
>JAGLJD010000095.1 GCA_023142625.1 Candidatus Parcubacteria bacterium
CTTTTAACTTTATAACTTTTAACTACATTTTATGATCGGTGTTTTTGACTCAGGTCTTGGCGGGCTTACAATCTTAAAGCATTTTTTAAAAGAGCTGCCGCAATACAGTTATATTTATCTTGGCGACAGCGCGCGGACGCCTTACGGAAACAGATCGCAAGCCGTAATTTATAACTACGCAAAAGAAGCGGTTGATTTTCTGTTTTCTAAAGGATGCCGAATTGTTATTTTCGCCTGCAATACAGCTTCTTCGCAAGCGTTGAGAAAAATCCAGCAAAAATATTTGCCTAAAAAATATCCTGACAAAAAAGTTATTGGCGTAATTGTTCCATTGGTTGAAGAATCGGCTAAAAATGATAGAATAAAAAGGATAGGAATTATCGGAACGAAAGCGACAATCGCGTCAAATATTTACGCTAAAAAATTGTCAAAATTAAATCCGAAATTAAAAATTTTTGAAAAAAGCGCGCCGCTGCTTGTTCCGCTTATTGAAGAAGGGTGGATTAAAAAAAGGGAAACAAAAATGATTCTTAAAAAATATCTGCGCGAATTAAAAACAGCGCAAATTGACGCTCTAATTTTGGCTTGCACGCATTATCCAATTCTGATTAAAGATATTAAGCGGATTATGCCCAAAAAATGCCTTATTTACGATACTGGAAAAATTGTCGCTAAAAGTTTTAAAAAATATTTAGAAAAACATCAAGAATTAAAAATTAATCAATCGTCTTCGCCTATTTGTAAATTTTATACGACTTACAACATAAGCAGTTTTAAAATATTTGGTAAAAAATTTTTAGAGCGAAAAATTAGCAAGGTAAAAAAAATAAAACTATGAAAAACAACCATCAAGAAAATTTTGACCGCAAAAAAATCAAACTTATAAACTGGATAACTTTTTTGTTCGGCTTTGCCCATTCGCTCACGGCTTATATCATCTCTTCGTATTTCCAGCAAGTGTCAGGCAAAGATAATGTGAGCATTTTTTATCTTATAATTTTCGCGATTGTCTTGGTCATTCTTCTAAATCTGCATAAACTGATAAAAAAATTCAGCAAATCAATCGTCTTTCTTGCTTTTATAATTATATTCGCTGTCGCCGCGCTCTCTTTGTCTTATCTGTCTGTATTTTGGGCAGGCGCTGTTATTTTAATTGTAAATATTATTTTTTTCAATCTCGCTTTTGTAGTGAGAGATGTTATTTTAGAATCTTATTCAGAAGATAAAATGTCTGGCAGAATTAGAGGGCTGAACTTAACAATAATGAATACTGGCTTTATTTTAGGCCCGTTTCTTTCCGCTAAAATTTTAGAAAATGGAAGCTTTCAAACAATTTTCTTAATCCAATTTTTTATCGCTTCGCTTGCGTTTATTTTAGCGTTTTTCGGGCTTAGAAAAGTAAATCACAGATTTAAGGCAACCGTAACCCTGCATACGCTTTTTAATAAAATGCTGAAAAGAAAAAATATAATGCGGATATATTATATATCTTTTATTTTAAGTTTTTTTTACTGCCTAATGATTATTTATTCGCCTCTTTATCTCAGAAGTATCGGTATGGAATGGGAAAAAATCGGAATAATTTTTACTTTTATGCTAATCCCTTTTGTCTTGCTTGAATACCCTGTGGGACTTTTGGCAGATAAAAAAATAGGCGAAAAAGAGATGATTATCACGGCGCTAATAATAATGGGGCTTTCAACTTTAAGCATATTTTTTATAAATTCAA
>JAGLJD010000096.1 GCA_023142625.1 Candidatus Parcubacteria bacterium
AGTCAAAAGTCTATAAAGTCTATAAAGTCGAAAGTCCATAAAGTTGAATATAGAAAGCATAAGTTTAATTGAGGTTAAAATAATTATGGAGAATATTAGAAATTTTTGCATTATCGCGCATATTGATCACGGCAAGTCAACGCTGGCAGACCGTTTTTTGGAAATCACGGGAACGGTTGAAAGCAGGAAAATGAAAGAGCAGTTGCTTGACCAGATGGATTTAGAGCGCGAAAGAGGAATCACAATCAAACTGCAGCCCGTGAGGATGAATTACAAATTAGTCAAAAGTCAAAAGTCGAAAGTTGAAAGTCAATCGGAATATATTTTGAATTTAATTGATACGCCCGGGCATGTTGATTTCGCTTATGAGGTTTCGCGAAGCTTGGCGGCTGTTGAAGGCGCGATTTTATTAGTTGACGCTACGCAGGGAATACAAGCGCAGACATTGGCAAATCTATATTTAGCGCTGGAGCAGGATTTGGTTATTATCCCTGTCATTAATAAAATAGATCTGCCTAACGCGCAAGTTAAAAAAGTAAAAAAGGAGATTACGAATTTAATCGGCTGCAAGGACGATGAAATTTTAGCTGTTTCAGCTAAAACAGGCGAAGGTGTGGAAAAAGTTTTGCGAGAAATCATTGATAAAATTCCGTTTCCGAAATCCGAAGGCGAAGATTTTAAAGCGCTCATATTTGATTCCGTATTTGATGAATATAAAGGCGTGATCGCTTATGTCAGAGTTGTGAGCGGAGAGTTGAAAATAGGGGATAAAGTAAAATTATTAGCGACAAAAAACAGAGGCGAAGCGATAGATATCGGATATTTCAAGCCAGATTTGAGAAAGTCGGACAGATTGTTTGCTGGAGAAATCGGATATTTAGTCGCGGGATTTAAAAATGTTTCAGAATGCAGGGTAGGCGATACGGTTTCGGCAAATTCTGAAGCAAAACCATTGGCTGGCTATCAAGAGGTTAAGCCGATGGTATTTTCTGGAATTTTTTGCAAAGACGGCAGCGATTACGCCAAACTTCGCGAAGCGATTGAAAAATTAAAATTAAGCGACGCCGCGCTTGTTTATGAACCAGAACACTCGCCGGCTCTAGGATATGGTTTTCGCTGCGGTTTTCTAGGCATGCTGCATTTAGATGTGTTTCAGGAGCGGCTAAAGCGAGAATACAATTTGGATTTAATGATAACGGTTCCATCTGTCGCTTATCAAGCGAAAAAGAGGAACGGAGAAATGATTGAAGTTAGAAATCCTGAGAACTTGCCAGACCCAACGCAATTGGAATACATCAAAGAGCCGATAATGGAGGTTGACATTGTCACGCCGAAAGATTATTTGGGCGCGGTAATGCAGTTGACCCAGCAGCAATACGGGGTTTATAAAACAACGGAATATTTGGATGAAAATAGGGCTGTGTTGCATTACGAAATGCCACTCACCTCCCTTTTGGTTGATTTTTACGATAAATTAAAAGGCGTATCTTCTGGGTACGCTTCTTTGAATTATGAATTTTTAGAATACCGATTAACAGAAGTAGTGAAGCTTGATATTTTAATCGCCGAAGAGCCAGCAGACTCCCTTTCTTCAATTGTTTATAAAGACGAGGCGTTTAGAGCAGGAAAAAGAATAGTGGAATCTTTAAAAAAGAATATTCCGAAACAGATGTTTATGATAAAGATACAAGCATGCATAGGCGGGAAAATTATCGCCTCGGAAAGATTGTCAGCTATGCGAAAAGATGTAACCGCGAAGTTGTATGGCGGAGATGTGACGCGAAAACGAAAATTATTAGAAAAACAGAAAAAGGGAAAGAAAAAAATGATGGCTTTAGGCAAGGGCAAGGTTGATATTCCCGCAGAAGCTTTTATTTCAGTATTAAAAAGATAATAACAATATGAAAGAATGCTTGTTTTATAAAAAAATTGATGAGGAAATATTGCAATGTTTTACCTGTTTAAATTTTTGCAAAATTAAAAATAACAGGACTGGAATTTGCGGCATTAGGCAGAATATTAAAGGAAAATTATATCTGTTGACTTATGGCAAGGCTGTCGCTGTCAATATTGATCCTATTGAGAAAAAGCCATTTTTTCATTTTTTGCCCGGAACAAAGGCTTATTCTTTTGGGACAATAGGATGCAATTTTCGCTGTCCGAACTGTCAGAATTACGATATTTCGCAGATGTTTGGATTTAAAGGAAAAGTTGAAGAATATGGCGAGTTGAATTGGGGGTGTAATATTTCGCCACAGCAGATAGTTGATAAAGCCTTGCAAAATGGCTGTGAGAGCATTGCTTACACATATACGGAGCCGACGGTGTTTTTAGAATACGCGCTTGAAACAATGAAGATTGCTAAAAAGAACAGGCTTAAAAATGTCTGGGTGTCAAACGGATTTATGTCAGATCAGGCGTTAGATTTAATTATTCCGCATCTTGACGCTATAAATATTGACATTAAATTTTTTAACGACAAATCTTACAGATTAAATTGCGGCGCGAGTTTGCGTCCGATTTTAGAAAATTGCCAAAGGATAATAAAAGAGGGTGTATGGCTTGAGATAACAACTCTTATTATTCCAACTCTTTCCGACAACGAAAAAATGCTGTCGCAAATAGCAGAATTTATCAAAAATAAGCTTGGCGATTTTGTTCCGTGGCATATCAGCGCTTTTAGCGGCGCGATTTCATGGAAATTGCGGAATCTTCCCGATACCCCATTAGAAGTTATTAAAAATGCTTATAAAATAGGCAAGGACATGGGATTAAAATATGTTTATGGCGGAAATATTTTAGATCCAGAGATAGAAAATACCTATTGTACGAAATGCGGAAAAATTACCATTAAAAGAATCGCTTATAATATAGATGTGAAAATGAGAAACGGAAAATGTGCGGATTGCGGCAATTTTATTGAAGGCGTGTTTGAATAAAAAACTATAAATAAAAATTTATGTATGGATAAATATGTTAAGTTGGCTAAAAAGGCGGCGGAAGAATATATAAAAAATAAAAAAATTATCGCATTGCCGACTGATTTGCCGAGCGAATTTTACAGAAAGACAGCTGGAATTTTTGTGACAATTCATAATCAAGACGAGCTTCGCGGCTGCATCGGCACTTGTCTGCCAGCCAAAGATAATATTGGGCAAGAAATTATTGACAATGCTGTTTCTGCTTGTTCAAGCGATTATCGCTTTTATCAAATTACAGAAGACGAACTGCAGAATTTAAAGTATGAAGTGAGTGTTTTAAGCGAGCCGCGGCTAATAGGAGATATTAAGAAACATAATCCGAAAAAATGCGGAATTATCGCGGAATGCGGCGATGGCAGGGCAGGGCTTCTTTTGCCTGACTTAGACGGAATTGATTCTGCTGACCAGCAGATTGAAATCGCCTGCAAGAAAGGAGAAATTAATCCGCAAGCTGGTGACATTAAATTATATTGCTTTACAGTTGAAAAGCATAGTTGAATTAAAATAAATTTATTTAAAAATAAAAACAGCGGGATTTTTATTCCCGCTGTTTTTTTTATTATGTTTTAGATTTTATCTTTTGTGAAAAATATTTTTAAATCTTTTTTTACACCTGGAATCAAATTATATTGCAAATAATTTTTTTTATCTACCCACTTATAATTATTTAATCCTTGTTCTAAAATAATTTCGCCAGATTTATATTTACAAACAAAAGATAAACCGACTACGCTATAATTATCAGGTCTAATAAAATTATATTCATTTGAAAAATTAATCTCGTCATTAATTTCAAGTCCTACTTCTTCTTTAATTTCTTTTTTTAATGTTTTCAAAATACTATCACCTCTTTCAACTTTTCCGCCGGGCAGTGTCCACATATTTGGAAATGCAACCTCTTTTTTGTCTCTTTTTACAATCAAGACCTGCTTATTTTTTACTATTATACCAGTAATGGCTATGATATGTAACTTGGTCGCATCCATAATTTTTATTTGCAAAAATTATTAGCTAATTGTTTTATAAGCGAGACAACTACTGGCGGGGCCAATAAACTATATGCGTCTTCCCCGTCATCATTTTTGATTGTCCATGATTTTTCCATTGTTTTAACATTATTGCCATCTTCTAATTTATAAATATATTCAGGAGTGATTTCATAATTATCAACCAACATCTCGGCATCTTTTACAGGAATTGAGTTTCTTAAAAGTATTTTTGGTATGCCGTGCAGAGAAAATATTTTTTCAATTAATTTATCGTCCAACTCAATTCTATCTCTAATTGATTCAATTCCAAGATTATCTCCCTCTTTTGCTGTCATTCTATTTCCGTCACAATCAGGATTGTCGCATTTTAAGTAAAAAACTTTTTTTTCTTCATCGTAACCGACTTTTTGAGTGGTGAAAAGTTTTAAGTTTCTTGGAGTATGGCACAAAGGACAAACAACTCTATATTTCATACGCTCATCAATTACAGATTCTGGAATATCTATAGCTATAAAAATATCAGAGTCTTCCCTGTAGTTTATTAAATCTCTAAAATATAAAGAATAAGAAACTTGATCTAAATCTCGCGGAAATCCGTCAATAAAAAGAGTTTTTTTCGGCATTTTGTCAACCTCTCTTTTTACTAAAGCTAAAATAAATTCAGTTGGCAGAAGAGATTGCGTGCTCCTGCCTAAAAGATTATTTATCGCTTCTTCTATTGAAATGTATCCGCGATAATTTTTATTCAGATAATCCAATAACTCGCATTTTTTTGTTTCGTCCGAGATGTCATTATGCACATTTCTTACGATATCTCCGACAGATATATGTCCAATTTTATCTTTTCCGAATATTTCCATCATTAATTTAGTATAGGTTCCTTTACCAGAGTTCTTTTTGCCCAGTAAATAAGCAATAAAAGTATTATTTTCAAAATATTCCTTAAGCTGTTCTATTTCCTTGCCGGCTTTGGCTTGAAAATATTTTTGG
>JAGLJD010000097.1 GCA_023142625.1 Candidatus Parcubacteria bacterium
GTGATTTTTTTAATTTTGAAGCCTTGAATATTCCCAAAACGCATCCGGCAAGGGATATGCAGGACACTTTTTACATTGATCCCTCCTCCGTTAAAACTTCGTGTGGCAAGTCAAATAAAAAAAAGTATGATTTAGTGATGAGAACGCACACCTCGCCTGTGCAAATAAGGGCTATGCAAAAATTTGGCTCGCAGTTGCGATGCATAGCGCCGGGCAGAGTTTTTAGATGCGAAGCGATAGATGCTTGCCATGAACATACTTTTGACCAAATGGAAGGTTTAATGATAGGCGAGAATATTTCAATCAGCAATTTAATTTCCGTGATGAAAGAGTTGTTGAATAAAATTTTTAAAAAAGAAGTTGAAACTCGCGTTCGCCCAGGGTATTTTCCTTTTGTGGAGCCTGGAATTGAACTTGATATTAAATGTTTAATCTGCGAAGGAAAAGGATGTCCGAGTTGCAAGAATGGCGGATGGCTGGAATTACTGCCTGCAGGGATGGTCCATCCGAATGTTTTAAAAGCAGGCGGCATTGATTTTAAAAAATATTCAGGATTCGCGTTCGGGCTTGGGTTGACGCGGCTGGCGATGATGAAATACGGGATTAGCGACATCAGATTATTCAACAGCGGAGACCTGCGGTTTTTAAAGCAGTTTTAAATATTTTTAAAGAATATGAATTTTGAATTATAGTGTACTGTAAATTTATTGACAAATTTTTACAGTGTATTATAAAATCATAAATTATTTTTTGTTTTCCAGTCGCTAATGATTAGGCGGGAGCAAGACGAATAAACTTGACTACATTCCTAAAATAGTATAGAATAATAGGAGTATAGTCATAAATTAGAATATAAAAATTATGCGGGAGTTAATAGAAAAATACGCGCGATTATTAAGCCATAAAAAAGAGATTTACAGCAGGAACATTTTTAATGATTTTGTTTTAGACGGAAGAATAATTGGAGTAGTCGGTCCAAGAGGTGTTGGAAAAACAACATTTTTATTGGAATATGCCAAGAAAAATTATCAAAATTCAAAAAAAGCGCTATATATATCTGCTGATGATCCTTATTTTTTAAACAACACTTTGATAGATTGCGCGCAAAGTTTCATTAATGATTATGATGGAGAATTAATGTTTATAGACGAAATCCACAGATATAAAAACTGGAATCAAGAACTTAAAAATATTTATGATTTTTTTCCTGGATTAAAAATAATTTTTTCAGGCAGTTCAAGTATTAATTTAATTAAAGGCAAATATGATCTTTCGCGCAGAGCGATTATCTATCATCTAAACGGTTTTTCGTTTAGGGAATTTTTAGAATATAAATTAAAAATAAAATTAAAAAATTATACTATTGATAAATTAATTAAAGATAATGTTTTAATTTCCAAGCAATTATTAAAAATCCCCAAAATTTTAGGTTATTTTAAGGAATATTTACAAATTGGATATTATCCGTTTGCTTTTGAATTTAAAAAAATAGATAATATCTATAACGCAACAGAAAATATTATCAATAAAGCCATTTATGAAGATATTGCTTCATTTTATAATTTGAAAACCGAAAATTTAATAATTTTTAAAAAATTGCTTTTTTTTCTCGCCACTATTTCTCCCGGTGAAATTAATATAAATAAACTATCCAATAGCTTGCAAAAAGACAATAAAACTATTATGGAATATTTGCAGATACTTAGTGATGCGGGGTTCATTAGATTTTTATTAAATAATAAAAAGGGGCATTCTTTTGTTCGTAGCATAGAAAAAATATATATAGACAACACTGTTTTATTATATGCTATTAATAGTTATCTGGGAAAGCAAGTTCAAATTGGGTTAGCGAGGGAAGTTTTTATTTGTAATCAATTAAAAAACGCGGGATGTAAAATTTTTTATGCAAAAAATGGCGATATAACGAATGATAAATATACTTTTGAAATAGGCGGGAAAAACAAAAACAGAAAACAGATTAAAGATATTAAAAATAGTTATTTAGTTTTAGATGATATAATCATTGGCGGGGAAAATAAAATCCCGCTCTATCTATTTGGATTTTTTTATTAAATATCGCTTGGATAGTTGAATAATAAAAATTATGACTTATAATATCGCTCTAATTTTTGATAAAAAAATAGACAAAAAAATAATTGATCTTTATTTTGAAATTAAACTTGGCTTAGATATAATATTTGATTTGAATAAATTATCTATTCCGCATATTACTGTTATCAAATTTGAATCCCGAGCAGAATTAAATAAAAAAGAATTGGCTAATATAACAAAAAATATTAAATCAGAATATTTTGTTGATTTTTCAGGAATTACAATTTTACCATCAAAAAATAAAGGGAGCTGGATAGAAATATCAATCTTAAAAAATCAAGAGTTGATAAATCTCCAAAATAAATTAAAAAAGAAATTAAAGCAGTTTAAATTAATTAGCGGAATTGATGATAGATTCAGACCGCATATCACCTTGGCTAAAACACGAAATAATAAGATTAAATTTAATAAATTAGATTATTCAATTTTGCGAAAAAAGCAAGTTAGCGCAAAACTTGCGATTGGAAAAGCAGATGAAACTTTTGAATTTTTTAAATAGATTTTTTAAATATAATAATATGAGTAATTTCACAAACATAGAAAAAAATAAAATAAAATTATTTTATTAACTTTATTTAGCAATCAAGAATTAATCGACGAGATAGTAAAAAATTTGTATAAATAATTTTTTTATGTTTATATCATTAAATTTGTTAAAGAGTTTTGTTTTATGAATCAAAATATTGAAAAATTAGTTTATGATTGGATATCTGATAGCAGCGATAAACTTGATACAAATAGTGAATATTATTGTTCAACGCGTGATATTTTTCAGTCGCGATTAGATAAGATGGTTGCCTGTTTATTAAAAAGTCATCAAATAAAAGAAGAAAATATTTATATAGCCGCTGCCATTGCCGGCGAGATTGGGAATAATTCTTTTGATCATAATTTAGGAAGTTGGACGGATATTATCGGAATTTTTTTTGCGTATGAAATTATTGATAATAAATTAAAAATTTGTTTAGCTGATAGGGGACAGGGAGTTTTAAAAACATTAAAAAGAGTCAAGCCAGAATTAAAGGACGATTCAAGCGCATTACATACCGCTTTTACTGAAAAAATTTCAGGCAGGGCTCCTGAAAACAGAGGCAATGGCTTAAAATTCGTTCGCATCAATACAAAAAGTTTTGGAATTAATATGGATTTTTATTCTGGAAATGCGATTGCAAAATTAAATAATAAAATGATAATCAAAAAAACAGATAAATATTTTCAAGGATGTTTAACTATAATTAAACTTTAAATATGCGCATAGAGATAAAAAAATTTGGTGAAGTTTTAATTTCAAGACCTGCGGGGAAAGAGGCTTTTTTAGCAATGTCGGCTTATCTGCTTAAAGATTTAGATAAAAACGAATTAATTGAAATTGATTTTAAAGGGGTAAAAGTGCTAACGCCGTCATGGGCAGATGAGGTCATCACAAAATTAGCTAAAAATTTTAAAAATGTTGAATTGCTTAATACAGATAATGTTACTGTTAAGAAAACTTTAGAAATTCTTCGAGAATATTCAGGATTAAAAATTTAAATAATTGCAAAAATTTTGTTTTGTGAATAAAAATTATGTTTATATCATTAAATTGGTTAAAGGATTTTGTTGAGATTCCGAGTTCAATGACTTCGGAGGAGTTGGGTTTGCGTTTGACAATGCACACTGTTGAAATTGACGGGGTTGAAAAACAGGGAAAAAATTTGAGCGGAGTTGTTGTTGGAGAGATACTTAAAATAAAAAATCATCTTAATGCGGATAAATTAAGCATAGCACAAGTAGATGTGGGCGAAAAAAAGCCGCGCCAGATTATTTTTGGCCAAATGGTGGATGTAAATGTCGGTTTTAAAATACCGATGGCTTTAGCGCCAACGATTTTGCCTAGCGGCGTAAAGATTATTAAGACTAAACTGCGCGGAGAAATATCAGAAGGAATGTTTTGCCTTGATCAAGAGTTAGGGCTGCTTAAAGAAGGTGTAAGCATCCGTTTTTTTAATAGAAGCATTAAGAATGGCACCCCTATTATTAAAGCGTTAGGATTAAAAGATATGATATTTGAAGTTGACAATAAGTCAATCACAAATCGCCCGGACTTATGGGGGCATTATGGAATAGCAAGAGAGATTAGCGCATTCTTAAAAGTTAAATTAAAAGAACAGAATATTAATTTGAAAAATTTAAAAAAGTATACTGGCAAAAAAATTAGTGTTGAAATTAAAAATCTAGAATTATGCCAGCGATATATGGCGATAGAAATGAGCGGGATTAAAATTGAGCTGTCGCCAGAATGGATGCAAAAAAGATTGATTGCGGTTGGGATGAAGCCGATTAACAATATTGTTGACATAACAAATTATGTGATGCTGGAATTAGGTCAGCCAATGCATGCCTTTGACCTGCAGAAGCTGGATAAAAAAATCACTGTGCGTTTTGCCGAAGATAAAGAAAAAGTTTTATTGCTCGATGGTAAAGATGTGGAGCTTCCTCCGCTAAGGAGCCTCTCCGCGATCGTCTCGCAGTCGACAGAGGCAGACACGCCGCAGACG
>JAGLJD010000098.1 GCA_023142625.1 Candidatus Parcubacteria bacterium
GCACACAAGAAAATTTACATTATGGATTATCTATAGTTGGAAATATAACAAATAATAATCCAAACCTTCCTATTCTGAATAATATTTTAATCAAAACAGAAAACAGAGTAATAACCCTGACTGTAACTAATTTAGAGATAGCGGTTAATTGCATAATAAGGGGGAAAGTTGAAGAAAATGGAAATTTTACAGTGCCAGCGAGAATTTTTTTAGATTATATTAATTTATTAAACAGAGGGCAGGTAAAATTAGAATTAGATAAAAATGAGTTAAAAATAACATCTCCAAATAGTAAGACAAAAATAAAAGGAGAACCCGCAGAAGATTTTCCCGTTATTCCTGAAATTAAAAAAGATATAGGATATGCGGTTAATGTAAATAGTTTAAAAGACGCTATCGCGCAAGTTATTTTTGCAGCAGCCATATCAAGCCCTCGTCCTGAAATTAATGGGCTTGTTTTTAATTTTAACAGCCATGATAGCGAACTGACTATAGCCGCGACAGACAGTTATCGTCTTGCGGAAAAAATTATAAAACTGCAGCCGTTAACCAAAGAGAGAGCGGATAGAAAAATAATAATTCATAATAAGATGCTGCATGAACTGTTAAGAATTTTAAATAATTTAAAAAATATTAAAAACGAGGACGAAAAAGTAAAAATATACCTTTCTGATAATAATCAAGTTTTATTCGCTTTCTCTGACTCGGAGATAGGGACTGGCGACAGCGTAGAACTTTTTTCTCGCTTAATAGAGGGTGATTATCCTGAATATAAAGAGATTATTCCTAAAAATTATAACACAAGGGTTATTGTTAATAAGCAAGATTTAATAAAGATTGTTAAAGCCAACAGTCTATTTACCCAAAGCGGCGTCAATAGTATTAAAATGGAGTTTTCCGTTAAAGATAATCAGTTGTCCGTTTTTTCCGCCAACGCGCAAGCGGGAGAGAGTTTTTCTAATCTGCCGATAAAAATAGAGGGGGATAAAAACGAGATAACGCTTAATTATCGTTATCTGTTGGACGGGCTGCAGCATATTGACGGCGACGATGTCATTTTAGAGATTATTGATAAAAATACTCCTTGCCTATTAAAGCCGATAGATCAAAGGGATTATATCTACATAATAATGCCGATTAAACTGTAGTAGAGGTTTTGATGTTGCGAAGACTTGATTTTTTTATTTATTCTAAAAGAGGTATAAGATGTTTTTTCCGCTTCGCTACAAAAACGATTTATTTAATTTTTTAAAAAACAAAAAACCGCCAAAGAAATTATTAATGGCGGTTTAATGCGATAATCTAATTTAGCCTCCGTAACTTCCAGTGTTTTCGTGACAATCAACGCACAAAATTAGACAATTATTGAGCCCATCAGAACCGCCAGCATCTTGTGAAACAATATGATGTGCATGCCATTTTTTACTAGAAATGGAATTTTGCGGATCTAACATTTTATTGCATCTTCCAGAATGACCGCAATTTTTGAGGGTACATTCACATTTTCCCCCAGCTCTACGCCAAGCATGGTCAATGGTTTCTTGTGAAAAAGCCATAATAACAGATAAATT
>JAGLJD010000099.1 GCA_023142625.1 Candidatus Parcubacteria bacterium
TAATTATAAAATGGTTTGTGCGGATAATCAACCGCGCATTTTCAAACGGGGTTCGACTAAGCCCCGTTTTGATTTTGGAATTTTATGATTTTATTTTAGCAAAATATTAAATAACTGTCAACAATTTGACGCTTTTACGATATATTTGACAAAAGAAATATAAAAAGTTATACTGTGGATATATAAACAACAAAAAAATATGCATCAAATTCAACAAAAAATATTAAATTTTGCCGATAAACTAAATCTAAAACGAGATGGGCTTAGGCAAATTGGAAGATTAGTTGGAGAACCCCACCCCTTTAAGGTGTCTTATCATCTGAAAAAACTTGAAAAAAATGGGTTTATTAAAATTGATAAAAAAACTGGCAAAATTAAACGCACAAAAAACGAAGAAGCGCAAAAAGGATTGTTTTTGGCAATTCCTGTTTTAGGATCAACAAACTGTGGTGAAGCCAATATTTTTGCAGAAAAAAATTTGGAAGGATATATCAAGGTTTCAAAAAATATAATTAAAGCAGGTAATGGACTTCTTGCTATTAAAGCGTTTGGTAATTCAATGAATAAAGCGAGTATTGGCGGTCGCAATATCGAGAACGGCGACTATGTGATAGTGGACTCAAAAAAACAACCATATTCTAACGATTATGTGCTTGCAATTATTGATAATTGCGCGAATATAAAAAGAATGCTGCTGGATTCAAAAAATAAAATTATTTCTTTAATTTCTGAATCATCAGAAAATCACCCGACTATTTTTATTCATGAAACAGATAAATTTTTAATAAATGGTGTTGTTAAATATGTTATTAAAAAACCAACAGTGAGTTGGTCATAAACTTCTCTTTTTAGTAATTTTTAGATATAATGTAACTATAAATATTATTATATGAATGAAAGAAAAACCGAGTCTTTAACTCGTCAACATTTTATAAAATTTTTGGACACTATTGATATTGAGGAACAACGCTCAGATAATCCAAAAATTGATAAATTATTAAAATCGGCATCAAAAAAAGGAGGTGGCAAAGGCTATCCTGAATTTATCATTAGCTATAAAACAAACCCCGATTTATTGATTGTGATTGAATGTAAAGCAAGCGTGACAAAACATGAAAGCAAAGATCATGATAAATATGCTGAATTTGCCGTTGACGGGGCTTTGCTGTACGCTTCTTATTTATCAAAAGGTTTTGAT
The DNA here is from genome assembly GCA_023142625.1 of Candidatus Parcubacteria bacterium. Lineage (GTDB taxonomy): Bacteria > Patescibacteriota > Patescibacteriia > JAACEG01 > JAACEG01 > JAGLTA01. Next base: position 1,199 of record JAGLJD010000099.1, read on the forward strand.
GTTTTGGCAATCGCAGTCAGCGGGGAAACAAAACAATCATTAAAAGTTTCTCACTTTTTACATTTGAAAGATGAAAAAAAAGCAATTCAAATTTTTGGCGATAAATTTTTATCAATTGATGATTATTTAAACGGATATTTAAAAAGTCCAGAAAAATTTAGACAAGATTATAATTCACTTTTGGATTTCACAAAACAGCTTAACGAAAAGCTGCACGCTTACAAAATTCTTGAGAGCCAAAGAAGTTTATTGATTAGTTCAATTTTAATAGCATTAGAAAATACTGCATTCAAAAGGTCTTATGCTTCACATAAAAAAGCCGAAAATATTGCAGTTTCTCTTATTCAAACTGTTTCTGCTGAATTGGAAGGTGCCAACATAACAGGTAAAAAATTAGAAAATTTAAATACCCAATTTAGCTTTATTAAAACTGATACTTCTTTATCTAAAAAAGAAAATATTTTAAAAGAAATTATTGATGAAATTGACGAAAATATAAATGTATTTATCAAAACTCACAGATACTTTGATGTTTTAGGTCAGCTCTATATTGAATTTTTAAGATATGCAAATAGCGACAAAGGGCTTGGAATTGTTTTAACACCACCGCACATAACAGAACTTTTTGCAGATTTGGCACAAGTCAATAAAAATTCAATTGCTTATGATAATTGTACCGGAACGGGCGGTTTTTTGATTAGCGCGATGAAAAAAATGATTGTGGACGCAAAGGGCGATGAAGCAAAAATCAAAGAAATTAAATCTAAGCAACTTATCGGTACAGAATATCAATCACATATTTTTGCCTTGGCGATTTCAAATATGTATATTCACCAAGACGGAAAAACAAATATCATAAATGGAAGCTGTTTTGACGAGGAAATTATTGAAGAAGTAAAAGCAAAAAAACCAACAGTCGGTTTTTTGAATCCGCCTTACAAATCAAACAAAAAGACTGATACAGACGAACTAGAATTTATTCTAAACAATTTAGAATGTTTGGTTGATGGAGGAACTTGTATTGCGATTGTCCCAATGCAAAGTGCTTTGTCGCAATCTGGAAAAGTTTTAGAATTGAAAAAGAAACTTTTAGAAAAACATACTTTACAAGCGGTTTTATCAATGCCTGATGAATTGTTTTTTAATTCAAAGGTTGGTGTTGTTTCTTGTGCTATGATTTTTACAGCTCATAAACCTCACCCAAACCACAAAGAAACTTATTTTGGATACTATAAAGATGACGGGTTTGTAAAAAGAAAAACCAAAGGAAGAATTGACGCTTACGGAAAATGGTATGGTATTGAAGAAAAATGGCTATCTAATTTTATCAACAGAAAAAATGAGCCCGGATTTAGCGTTAATCAAATCATTACTGCAGAAATGGAATGGTCAGCAGAAGCCTACATGGAAACAAATTATTCTAATTTATCTGACGACGATTTTATTCAAACACAATTAAATTATGTAACATTTTTATTGGGAAATGGTTTGTCGGATCAAATTTCTAAATTGCCATTTTCAAAAAATAAAATTAACTTAAATGTTCCCAGTTGGAAGAATTTTGAAATGACTAATTTGTTTAAAATTCATGGCAGTAAAACAACACCGCTGTTAGAGTTATTAGAATATGGGAAAGGGAAATACCCTTTTGTAACCACACAAGCAACAAATAATGGAATTGAAGGATTTTATGATTTTTATTCAGAAGACGGAAATGTTTTAACTGCTGATAGCGCAGTTTTAGGATATTGTTCTTATCAAGTTTTGTCTTTTTCTGCGAGTGATCATGTAGAAAAATTGATACCAAAATTCAAAATGAACAAATATATTGCGATGTTTTTAGTGACAATTTTGAATTTAGAGCAATACAGATATAACTATGGTAGAAAATGTAGTCAAGCAAGAATGAAAAAAATAAGCATAAAATTACCTGGAAAAAATGGGCATCCTGATTTTAAATATATGGAAGACTATATTAAGTCTTTAGTATATTCTTCGAGTATTTAATAAGACTAAAGATTTTATTTTTATTTTGTTTAAGAAAAAGACAGAATAATAAATAGTTATTTATGGACGGCGTAAAGCAAATAATTAATTATTATAATAAGAAAGAAACAGAGCGGCGTCCGCATCCGACAGGCATTCTTAAAGTTAATTTGCGCGCGCTTGAATCAAATATTAAAAAAATTCACGCTTTTGCCAGCGTGAGCGTTGGGAAAAAGTTAAAATTTCTTTTGCCGATTAAAGGCAACGGGTACGGAAGCGGCTTAATTCCGATTGCAAAATTTGTGGAGAAAAAACAGCTTTGCGATTATTTGGGAGTCGCGCATTTTAAGGAGGCATATGAATTAAAAAGAGCTGGCATTCAGATGCCGATTCTTGTTTTAGCGCAGTCATTCTTAAAGCCAGACCAGATCGGCTATATTGTAAAATATAACATTGAGCAAGCAATATCCCATAAGAATTTATTGCGCGAATTAAACAGAGAAGCTAAAAAACAGAATAGAATAGCCGATATTCATCTTAAGGTTGACACCGGCATGGGGCGGCTTGGCGTATTTGCGAAAGATACGCTTTCTTTTATTAAAGAGATTAATAAATGCAAGAATATTCGCCTAACAGGGGTTATAACGCATTTTTCAGTCGCGGATATAAACAGTTCAAAACAGTTTGCTTATACAGAACAACAAATAAAAATTTTTACAAAACTAAAAGAACAAATAATCGTCAGCGCGCAAAATAATAATATAATTTTCCACGCGGCGAATAGCGCCGGGACGCTTAAACACCCATCAAGCTTGTTTAATATGATACGCCCGGGAATCGCGTCATACGGATATCCTGAACGGTATGGAAACGGTTTATTCTTGAAATTAAGACCGATTATGCAGGTGATAACGAGAATCGCCATAATTAAAATATACCCGAAAGGACGCTCTATAGGATATGGCAGAACATATATTTCAAAGCGAGGAGAGCGGATTGCAATCGCGCCAATCGGATACGCTGACGGACTGAACAGAGGATTAAGCAACAGATTGACGCCGATTGTAAATAATAAGAGAGCAAGAAGTATAGGCAGAATTAGCATGGATCAGTTTTGCGTAAAAGTAGGCAAGAGAGCAAAGGCAGGCGACGAAGTTGTCATTATCGGACAGAGCGGCAGGATCTCAAATTCAGCTCACGATATCGCTGATCAGATTAACACAATTTCGTACGAAATTCTCTGTAATTTCGGCAGCGCAAAACGCATGAGACACGAATATTGCTATATTAAATAGGTGTAGCGCAATTTGTTAATTTTACAACCAACTATTTTTAATAAAAAAACTTCAAATTATTTTTGAAGTTTTTATGTTTTTATTTTGCTTTTAAAATTTGCTTTTTCCGCAACAAACGCGCCGATCGGCCATGCAATTTTTAAAATCCAGTATTGCCATAGCGGATGCCATTTTTTAAAATACTTCAGCATAGAATCGCGGAAATATTTTTGCGTCGTTCCTGTTTTAATTTGCGAAAAACTTTTGCCGACATAATCAACGCATTTAGCCGCTGGCGTATACCAGATCTCGCCACAATTAGACGCAAAATTTTGCGTCTCTACGATTTGTTTGCAAAAATCAACCTCTTCAAACCAGATAAAATATCGTTCGTCTAAACCGCCTAATTTTTCAATCGCTTCGCGCCTAATCATAAAAAACGATCCTCGGACAGAATCAACACTCGCCGCCTGAGAATAATCAAAATTTCTCATTAAATATTTATCAAGGATTTTCGGAAAAATATGAGGCAGTTTTAACACAATCGCTAATTGGTCCCAGACTGTTGGAAATCTGCGGACATGGTTTATCGTATTGCCATTTTTATCAATCAGATGGCATCCGGCAATAGCCGCTTGCCTGTTTTCGCGCATCCATTTTATCATATCCGCAAGCGTGCCGCGCAAAACGCACATATCAGGGTTAAGGAGCAGGATAAATTCGCCGCAGGCTTTTTTTATCGCTTGATTATTGGCTTTCGCAAAGCCGGCATTATGATTATTAGCGATTAGATTAACAGTTGGAAATTCCCGTTTTATCATTTCAACCGTTCCGTCCTTAGAACTGTTATCAACAACAAAAATTTCAAACGCAAAATTTTGCGTCTCTGCGGAGCCAAAAATCGCTTTTAAATTTTCTCTCAATAGATTTTTTACATTCCAAGAGACAATAATAATGCTCAAATCCATAAAATTATTTTAAACTTTGAAAATATTTTTTTAATTCATCTCCTATTCCTTCTCTCTCAATCGCGTATTCTAAAGTTGCTTTTAAATAATTCAACGGATCTCCTGTCGTGAGCCATTTCCCGCCTTCAACTTTTTTAGCGTAAAATTCTCCTCCGTTTTTTACATAAGCGCGAATAGCGTCAACAATCCACAGTTCATTGCCTTTTCCTAAAGCGGTATTTTTTAAAATATCAATGATTTCCTGATTTAAAATCATTCTTCCAAAGTCCGCAAAGCAAGATGGGGCCTTGTCAATTGGCGGTTTTTCAATAATACCTTTAAGTTTCATACTTCCCTCTTCCAAATCAACAATTCCGTAGCGGTCAACTTGATTTTTTGGAACTTCTTGCACCCCAATCATTAGGTGCCCGCTTTTATTATAGTCTTCAATCATCTGTTTAGTGAATGACACTTTTGATTTTACTAAATCGTCACCCCAGACATAAACAAATGGTTCGTTTTCAACTATGCTCGCGGCAGACAGCACGGGAACCCCGTTTCCATATTGAGGGCATTGGCGCACATAAATAAAGTTTGCCATTTCTGACAGTCTGATTATCTTTTTCAGCCGCTTTTTTTTCCCCGCCTCTCTTAGATTGTTTTCAAGTTCTCGATTGCGGTCAAAATGATCCTCTAGCGGTTTCCCGGTAGATCTTGTGATTAGAATTACATCTTCAATCCCCGCTTCAACCAATTCTTCAACAACAAGCTGGATAATCGGCTTGTCAATAATCGGAAGCATTTCTTTCGGCATTGATTTTGTCGCCGGCAAAAAGCGGGTTCCAGAACCAGCCACAGCCACAACAGCCTTTTTTATTTTCTGCATAGTATTTTTGTTATATTATTAAAATATTTTATCTTTATATTTTGTTATAAATTTCATTTGATCTTTTATAATGTTGCTTGGCATTTTTTTAAACAATTTATATTTTACCAATTTATTTTTTTTAACATTAGAACCTAAACAGACTAAAAATGCAATACCAATCGGCTGGCTGAAATAATTTTTAAAAGAATATTCAATAACGCCGATCATTTTTTTAATTTTAACTATTTCCCCAAGCTCTTCTTGAGCCACTCTTTTTACAGTATCTTTAAGGTTTTCGCCCTTAAGAACTGTGCCGCCGGGGATATGCCATTTTCCTTTCGCTGGCTGGATATTTCTTTTAGTTAAAGCTATACCCTTGTCTATTTTTAAAATTATTTCTACGCACAATCGAGGAACTTTTGAATAAATATTTTTAAATTCGCTGAAAGGCAATTTTTTAACATTTTTATTTTTTTTAAGCATAAATAATTTATTTATTAAAAACCCCGCCAATGAGGTTTTATTTTAAGGTAAAACAGACTAATTAATCCTGTAACAAAAAGCAGCATGGAGCCAAATATAAAAAATAATTCAAAAGAAACTTGAGTTATCAATCCTGATATAATCAATCCTATCGCTGCCCCAGTATTTGAAAATAAAAAAATAATACCTGTTCCAATGTTTGAGTTGTCTTTTTCTATTGTTACTAAATTTGAAAAAATAGTAGGCTTAATAAGCGCAATGCCTAATGAAATAAGTGAAATTAAAAATAAAATACTAAATATATTTATGGCGAAAGGGAATAAAAGATACGCAAAACTGTATAACAACAATCCTAGTGC